>JAYVWX010000198.1:0-9760 GCA_043785715.1 Novosphingobium sp.
CTGACCGGGCAGGACGCGGTCAATGTCGCCCAGAGCTTTGCCGGCCAGGTCGATCTCACCGGCGTTATCCTCACCCGGATGGACGGCGACGCCCGCGGCGGCGCGGCGCTGTCCATGCGGGCGGTCACCGGCAAGCCGATCAAATTTGCCGGCACCGGTGAAAAACTTGATGCGCTCGAACAGTTTCACCCCAGCCGCGTGGCGGGCCGCATCCTTGGCATGGGCGATATCGTCTCGATCGTCGAAAAGGCGGCGGCGACGATCGAGGCGGCAGATGCCGAACGCATGGCGACACGCATGGCCAAGGGCCAGTTCGACATGAACGACCTGCGCACCCAGCTGCGCCAGATGCAGAACATGGGCGGCGTCGGCGCCCTGGCCGGGATGCTGCCGGGGATGAAGAAGGCCAAGGCGGCGATGGCGACGTCGGGCATGAACGACCGGGTGCTGCTGCACATGGACGCGATCATCGGCTCGATGACCCCCAAGGAACGCACTCGGCCCGACCTGCTCAACGCCAAGCGCAAGATCCGTGTCGCCAAGGGCTCCGGCACCCAGGTGCAGGACATCAACAAGCTCATCAAGATGCACCAGGAAATGGAGCGGGCGATGAAGCAGATCAGGAAGATGGGCGGGCTCAAGGGCCTCGCCGCCATGTTCGGCAAGGGCGACCTCGGCACGGGCATGCCGGGGCTTGGCGGCATGGGCGGTGGCGGTGCTGGACCGACGCTTCCCGGCCTCGGCGGCGGCGCGCCCGATTTCACGAATTTTCTCAAGAAGTAAGTTTCGTTTCGATCAGAAAGGTATTCTCACATGTCAGTTGCAATCCGGCTCTCGCGCGGCGGCTCCAAGAAGCGGCCCTATTACAAGGTCGTCGTGTCCAACAGCCGCGCCCCGCGCGACGGCAAATATCTCGAGCAGCTCGGCACCTATAACCCGCTGCTGGCCAAGGACGATGTCGCCCGCGTCCGCCTGATCGAAGACCGCGTGCGCTACTGGCTCGGCGTCGGCGCGCAGCCGACCGACCGCGTTGCCCGTATGCTCGACAAGGCCGGGATCAAGGAGCGCACCGCCACCAACAACCCGACCAAGGCCGAGCCCGGCCAGAAGGCGAAGGACCGCGTCGAGGATCGCGCCAAGAAGGCTGTCGAAGCCGAGGAAGCCGCCGCCGCAGCCGCCGCCGCGCCGCCCCCGGTGGTTGAGGAGGTGGCCGAGGAAGCGCCTGCCGCCGAAGCCGCTACCGAGGAAGCGCCTGCTGAAGCTGCCGCCGAGGAAGCACCTCCCGTCGAAGCCGCTGCCGAACAGGCTCCAGTGGAAGCTGCTCCCGCGGCCGAAGCCGAAGCCGTTCCCGTGGCCGACGAAGCACCAGCCGCTGAAGCCGTCCCCGAGCAAGCCGCGACCGCCGTGGACGTCAACGAAGCCACGCCAAGCAGCGATGCCGGTGACACGCCCGATGCCCCCGGCGGCGAAAGCTCGCAGGAAAACGCGGAAGGTTGAGCCTTGCCGCCAGGCACGGTCTCCAGCGACCGGCCCGTCACGCTTGCGGTCATTATTGGCGCGCACGGCGTGACGGGCGAGGTTCGGTTGAAACTGTTCGGCGAGGGCACGGCGTCGCTGAAGCCGCACCGCGCCTTCAATGCGGACGCGCTCACCCTCGAAAAGCTGCGCGATGACGGCAAGGGCGGTGCCATCGCGCGGTTCACCCAAGTGCCCGACCGCACCGCGGCCGAGAAAATGCGCGGAACCGAACTCACCGTGCCGCGCTCAGCCCTGCCGCCGCTGGGCGAGGGTGAGTATTACTATGCCGATCTGATCGGTTTGCCAGCAGTTTCGACGTCGGGAGAGGCGCTGGGCGTCTGCGTCGTGGTCGAGAACTTCGGCGCGGGCGATGTGCTTGAGATCGAGGATCCCGACGGCAAGCGCTTCATGGTGCCGATGCGGGCGGAAGCTGTGCCTGAGTGGGGAACGAGAATCGTGATTGACGTGGGATATGTCACGTAGTATATACTTTTTGTATATACGGAGCTTCGCCATGAATGACCGCTACACAGGCAAGACGTTCAAGTCGGGAAATTCAGTGGCGTTGCGCCTGCCGAAGGGCTTGGGTGTGCCCGAAGGCGTCGAGGTCAATCTGGTAAAGGAGGGACCGATGACATTCCGGGTCGAACCGCGCGAAAAGCCTTTGCGCAAGATCGATGTCAGCGGTTTCGCTGGCAAATGCCCTTGGCTCAAGCCGCTTCCGCGTGAAGATTTTGAAGAACGGCCAAGCACGATTGCCCGGCGGTTGGCTCAGGATGGGGCGTGATTGCCTATCTGATCGACTCGGATTGCGCCATTTATGCGATGGTCGATGAGAACAGCCCGCTGATTCGTCGCATGATGGGCTGCAATCCGGGTGAAATTGGCATTTCGGCGGTAAGTTTTGCCGAGATTGCATACGGAACCCATGCAGGAAAGCCGCCTACTCCGAGTGTGCTGGAGGCATTCGTAAAAGCGATTCCCCTGCTGCCCTTCGACGAGGCGGCGGCAAGGGAATACGCTCGACTGCCCTTCAAGCGCGCCCGCTTTGACCGCCTGCTGGCAGCGCATGCGCTCAGCATTGGGGCGGCGGTGGTAACCAACAATCCTGGCGACTTTGTCGATGTGCCGGGGCTGAAGGTTGAGAACTGGGCGGTTTGATGGAACCGCAAATGACCTTCGCCGCCACCGTCCTCACCCTCTACCCGGAGATGTTTCCCGGACCTCTCGGCATCTCCCTTGCCGGGCGGGCGCTGGAGGAGGGGCGGTGGTCGCTCGATACGGTTCAGATCCGCAATTTCGCCATCGATAAGCATCGCACCGTCGATGACACGCCAGCGGGCGGTGGGGCGGGGATGGTGCTCAGGGCGGATGTGCTGGGGGCAGCGGTGGACCACGCCCTCGCGTCCCACCCCGATTGCCCCGTCCTCGCCATGACCCCGCGCGGCGCGCCGCTCACCCAGGCCCGCGTCCGCGAACTGGCGTCCGGACCTGGGGTCACCATCCTGTGCGGCCGCTTCGAAGGCTTCGACGAGCGTATCTTCGAAGCCCGCGCTATCGAGGAAGTGTCGGTCGGAGACATCGTCCTGTCGGGCGGTGAGCCCGCCGCGCTGATGCTGCTCGATGCTTGCATTCGGCTGCTTCCCGGCGTAATGGGCGCGGCTTCAAGCGGGGCCGAGGAGTCGTTCGAGAACGGACTTCTGGAATATCCCCACTTTACCCGGCCCGTGGAATGGGAAGGGCGCACGATCCCCGAAGTGCTGCGATCGGGGGATCATGCGAAGATCGCGGCCTGGCGGAAACACCAGGCGGAGATCGACACACGGTTACGCAGGCCGGATCTTTGGGAGCGTCATACAGGCGCTCGGGTCCAGTCTGCCTCTGGCGCGCGGCATGAAAATGAGGACCAGGGCAAGTGAACCTGATTCAACAGATCGAGGCCGAGGAAATCGCCAGGGCCGTGGCTAAATCGACGGGCGAAATCCCCACCTTCCGCGCCGGCGACACACTGCGCGTCGGCGTGCGCGTGGTCGAGGGTGAACGTACCCGCGTCCAGGCTTATGAGGGCGTGTGCATCGCCCGTTCGAACAAGGGCATCGGCTCCAACTTCACCGTGCGCAAGATGAGCTTCGGCGAAGGCGTCGAGCGCGTCTTCCCGCTCTATTCGCCCAACATCGAGAGCATCGTCGTGGTGCGCCGCGGTGTCGTGCGGCGGGCCAAGCTTTATTACCTGCGCGGCCGCACCGGCAAACGCGCGCGGATTGCCGAGCGCAAGACGGTTAAAACCGGCGCGGGTGCCGGCCAGGGGTAAGCGGGGACTGATCAAACACCATCAGTCTGGCAATCACCTAGCGGCCGGCTCCCCATCAGGAGACCGGCCGTTTTGCTATCAAAAGGTTTGAACACATGGGTTATCGGGTAGTCGTCGTCGGCGCGACCGGCAATGTCGGGCGAGAAATGATGAATGTCCTCGCCGAGCGCGCATTTCCCTGCGACGAGATCGCAGCGGTCGCCTCCGCCCGCTCGCAGGGCACGCAGATCGAATTCGGCGATACCGGCAAGATGCTGAAATGCCAGAGCATCGAAAATTTCGACTTCTCCGGCTGGGATATCGCTCTGTTTTCGGCAGGCTCGGGTCCGGCCAAGGACTATGCGCCCAAGGCGGCGGCGGCGGGCTGTGTCGTGATCGACAACAGCTCGTACTGGCGCATGAACCCCGACGTGCCGTTGATCGTGCCGGAAGTGAACCCCGATGCGATCGACGGGTACAAGCGCAAGCTGATCATTGCCAATCCCAACTGCTCGACCGCGCAGATGGTTGTAGCCTTGAAACCGCTGCACGATGCCGCGACGATCCGGCGGGTGGTGGTGGCGACCTATCAGTCGACCTCCGGCGCCGGCAAGGCCGGGATGGACGAATTGTTCGAGCAAACCCGCGCCGTATTCATGCCTTCGGGCGAAATGCGGGAACCGGTGAAATTCACCAAGCAGATCGCCTTCAACGTCATCCCGCACATCGATGACTTTCTCGACGACGGCTCGACCAAGGAAGAGTGGAAGATGGTGGTCGAGACCAAGAAGATCATCGATCCCAAGATCAAGGTCATCGCCACCTGCGTACGGGTGCCGGTGTTCGTCGGCCATAGCGAGGCGATCAACATTGAATTCGAGCGGGAAATCTCGGCCAAGCAGGCGCAGGACATCCTGCGCGAGGCGCCGGGCGTGATGCTGGTCGATAAGCGCGAGGACGGCGGTTACGTCACCCCGGTGGAATGAGTCGGCGACGGCGCAACTTACGTCAGCCGGGTGCGCGAAGACCCGACCGTCGAGAACGGGCTCGCACTGTGGTGCGTTTCGGACAATTTGCGCAAAGGCGCGGCGCTTAACGCCGTGCAGATTGCCGAGTTGCTGGGCCGGCGGCATTTGAAGAAGGGGTGATTGGTGGTTGGCGGGTGCTGCGGCACCGGCTATTTGTCGAAGCATGACCAAAACACTGACCGGGGGCTGCCAATGCGGCCGCGTCCGCTATCGCGCCACGCTGGAAAGCGACGACGCCTATCTGTGCCACTGCCGGATGTGCCAACGCGCAACCGGCGGCTTCGCGGCGTCCTTCGTCAACCTGCCGAAGGCTGCGGTGCTATGGAGCCATGAGCCGGATTGGTATCAAAGCTCGCCGATCGCGCGGCGGCCGTTCTGTTCGCGATGCGGTTCCCCGCTCGGTTTTGCCTTTGTGGACAGCGAGACCATGGACCTGACGCTCGGCAGCTTCGACGACCCATCCGGATTCCGGCCTGTCGCGCATTTTGGCGCAGAAGGCCTGCACGAGGCCTGGCTCGACACCGCAACCCTTCCGCGCCAGCGCAGCGACCAGACCGCAAGCGTTGCCAGTCGCTGGAAGGCTGCCGGGCTCGACGTGCCTTGAACGAGGTCAGCACAACCTTGCTCCCCGGCCACCTCGGCTCCCGCCTCGCGGTCCACCGCCTCGGTGCCGGCCGCCCAGTTGTCCTCCTCCACGGGTTGTTTTCCAGCGCTGAGGTCAACTGGATCAAATTCGGCCACGCCAAGGCTCTGGCAGAAGCCGGGTTCGAGGCGATCATGCCCGATCTGCGCGCTCATGGGCACAGCGAGACGCCGCACGATCCCGCCGCCTATCCGCATGATGTGCTGGTCAGGGATGCGCTGGCGCTGGTCAGCGCGCTGGAGCTGACGGATTACGATCTTGGGGGCTTTTCGCTCGGGGCGCGCACAGCGGTGCGATCGGTGCTGGCCGGGCTGACGCCTCGCCGCCTAGTTCTTGGCGGCATGGGGTTGGAGGGGCTGGAGGGCTGGGCGCAGCGCAGCGCCTTCTTTGTGGGTGCTATCGACCGGTTCGATGCGATCAAGCCGGGCGATCCGGATTTCTATGCGCGGCAATTCATGAAAACCATGAAGATAGACCGGGTCGCCGCGCGGCTGCTGCTTGGTTCGGTCGAGGATACGCCCGCCGAGGCGCTGAGTGGTGTCAGCATGCCCACGCTGGTGGTCTGCGGGGCGGACGACCGCGACAACGGCTCAGCGCCCGCGCTCGCCGATGCCCTGCCGGATGGGCATTATGCCGTGGTACCGGGCACGCATATGAGCTCGGTCACCCGGCCGGAACTGGGTACGGCGATTGTCCGGTTTCTCGCTGCGTGATTTTGGGTCAAAAGCCGGATGATTCAATAAAACATATCCTGCCGCTGGAGCGGCCTCGCCGGCATCTGGAAGCGTTCCAGCTCTTCGGCGAGGCGTTGCCAGCGCTCGGCCGCGGCGAGATGCCGCTGGCGTACCAAAGGCAGGTCGGTCGTCGCCGCAGCGGATAGCTGCTGCTCGGCAAATTCGCGGTATTCCACCGCACAAGCCATGGTCGTCTCCCTGACATGCAAGGCGCGAAAGTGGCACGGCAGGTGTTGGATTTCGGTTAAGCGAGATGGTTTAGAATTTGCCCGGCCTGGGAGGCGGGAAATCCTCGTAGTCACCCAACCTGGCGGCGGGCAATTTGACGCCCTATGCTGGCGCCATCTGCGCCTTGACCACCAACTCTGCCTCCTTGCCTGCCAGTTCCGCGAGATGATCGAACTCGGCGCTGTAGATCGCCAGCCCCTGGCTCAGCGAACGCAGTTCGGCATCGAACCCGTGCAGGCCCGCCTCGGGCAACAGCGCCTCGACCCGTTCCCAGCGTGCCCAGTCGGGATGCGGCGACAGGCCCAGGATCTGGCCGCGCCGGCTGGAAATCACCGAGCCCGCTTTCGACCCGGTGCCGGCAGGCGTAGCAACCGTTACCTTGCAGATCGGCTCGAGCAGATAGGGCGCGGCCTGCGTCAGGGCATCGGCCATCGCTATCCGCCCGGCAATGCGGAAGGCGAGTTCCGAACTGTCGACCGAATGGTAGGAGCCGTCGGTTAGCGTCACCGCGACATCGACCACCGGGAAGCCCAGCGGACCCTTTTGCATGGCATCGCGCACGCCTGTCTCGACCGCCGGGATCCACTGCTTGGGCACGACGCCGCCGGTGATCCGGTCCTCGAACAGGAAGCCCGCGCCGCGCTCCAGCGGCCGCACTTCGATGATGACGTCGCCGTACTGGCCGTGTCCGCCGGACTGCTTTTTGTGGCGCCCGCGCTGGCTGGCCGGTTTGCGGATCGATTCGCGATAGGCGATGCGCGGCGGGTGGACATCCACCGCAACGCCGTAGCGCCGCTGCAGCCGGGTCAGCACGACCTGCAGATGCTCGTCGTTAACCCCGTGTAACAGCGTTTCGTGGCTCGCTTCGTCCTGGATCCATTCGAGCGCCGGGTCTTCCTCGCACAAGCGGTGGAGCGCGGTCGAAAGCTTCACATCGTCCTTGCGGTCCTTCGTGGTGATCGCGATGGCGGCATTGCGCGCCGGATATTCCACTGTCAGCTCGCTGCTCGGCGAGCCCTTGCGGCCCAGCATCAGTCCGCTCCTGGCCGAATCGACCTTGGCGACGGCAACCACATCGCCCGCCGCCGCGCCGCCCTGTTTGGCGGTCTTGTCGCCTTGGACAAAGAAGATCGAGCCGGCGCGCGCGCTTTCGTTGAACACCACCAGCTCTTCGCCCTCGTTGAGCGGCGTGCCAAGCACGCGGCCCAGAGCGAGCCGCCCCATCGCGCCGCCATTGGCGATCTTGAACACGTGCAGCCCGCCACTGCCGTTGACCCCCAGCCGCTGGGCCGCCACACCGGGCGCGGGGGCTTCATGGCGCAGCAATTTGAGCAGCCTGCGGATGCCGCCGCCGGTCAGCGCCGAGCCGAGGATCACCGGCACCACCTTGTTGCCGCCGGTGTCGAGCGCCAGGTCAGTCATCACTGCCGTCCGGTCGGGCTCTTCATCCATCAGCAGCGCTTCGAGCAGCGTGTCATCGAAATCGGCCAGGGTCTCGAGCAAGCGGGTGCGCTCCGCCTTTTCGCGCGCGGTCATTTCGGAAGGTATTTCAATGACCTCGGACTCGGCACCGGGCCGGTAGCGGTAGGCCCGCTCCAGCGCGAGATCGATATAACCGGTTATCGCCTGGCCACCACCGTCATTGGCGCGGATTGGGATCTGCCGGAGCGCCAGCGGCTCCCGGCTCATCGGCTGCAATTGGGCGATCAACTCGCGGATCGATCCGGCGCGGGCAGTTTCGATTTTGTTGACGAAGATCGCGTGCGGCACGCCAAGCTCATCCAGCCGGCGCAGCATCGGCTCGGCCAGCACCGCGCGCTCGGGCGCGGGATCGATCACCACCAGCGCCAGGTCCGCCGATTGTAGCGCGGCGAGGCCGTCGGCGGCAAAGCCGGTGCCGCCCGGCGTGTCGATCAGTGCGAAATGATCGCCGAGATAGTCGAAATGCATGAGGTTGAGCTCGGTCGAACCGCGCCGGGCGCGGGCCTCCGGGCTGGCATCGCCGACGCAGGTGCCCGCCTCGACACTGCCCTGCCGCTTGATCGCGCCGCTGGCAAAGAGCAGCGCTTCGGCCAGGCTGGTCTTGCCCGTGCCCGCCGGCCCGACCAGCGCGACCGCACGGGTGGATTTATTGCCGGCTATAGTGCCTTTGGGATTGGTGCTGCCCATCGCCGCCTCCTCTCGTGTGAAGGCGCGCCGGGCGCGGTTTCTGTGCGCCTGGCGCGCAGGGAATTCGCCGATGCTGTTCCTCTTGGCGGCGAGTCGCAAGCGGAATCTTGCGTCACCGCTTGCCGCCCCGGCAGCACTGTCCTATCGGCGCGGACATGACTTCGACGAATGAAATCCGCCGGTCCTTCCTCGACTATTTCGGCGCCGCCGGGCACGATATCGTGCCTTCCGCGCCGCTGGTGCCGTATAATGACCCGACGCTGATGTTCGTCAACGCCGGCATGGTGCCGTTCAAGAACGTGTTCACCGGGCTGGAAAGCCGCGCCACGCCCCGCGCGGCGTCCTCGCAGAAATGTGTGCGCGCCGGAGGCAAGCATAACGATCTGGATAATGTCGGCTATACCGCGCGGCATCATACCTTCTTTGAAATGCTCGGGAATTTCTCGTTCGGCGATTATTTCAAGGAACAGGCGATCCTCCACGCCTGGACCCTGCTGACCCGGGAATGGGGCCTCTCAGCTGACAAGCTCACCGTCACGGTCTATCACACCGATGACGAGGCATTCGGCCTGTGGCGCAAGATCGCCGGCCTGCCGGAAGACCGCATCATCCGCATCGCCACTTCGGATAATTTCTGGTCGATGGGCGATACCGGGCCGTGCGGGCCGTGTTCGGAAATCTTCTACGACCACGGCGCGCATATCCCCGGCGGTCCGCCGGGATCGCCCGATGAGGACGGCGACCGCTTCATCGAGATCTGGAACCTGGTGTTCATGCAGTTCGAGCAGGCCGGTGATGGCAGCCGCACGCCGCTGCCCCGTCCCTCGATCGACACCGGCATGGGGCTGGAGCGCATCGCCGCGGTGATGCAGGGCGAGCACGACAATTACGCCACCGACACCTTCAAAGCGCTGATCGCCGCCTCGGAAAATCTCACCGGGGTCAAGGCCGAGGGCGGCCAGCGCGCCAGCCACCGGGTGATCGCCGACCATCTGCGCTCGGTCAGCTTTCTGCTAGCGGACGGCGTGCTGCCGTCCAACGAAGGACGCGGCTATGTGCTGCGCCGGATCATGCGCCGCGCCATGCGCCATGCCCATCTGCTGGGCGCGGCCCAGCCGCTGATGCACCGGCTGGTCGGCGCGCTGGTCAC
>JAYVWX010000199.1:0-3742 GCA_043785715.1 Novosphingobium sp.
GTAGCTTCGAGATTGAGCATGTCGGCGAGCAGGAAGGCAAGCTCGATCGACTGCGCGGCGTTGAGGCGCGGGTCGCAATGGGTGTGGTAGCGGTCGGCCAGCGCCTCGTCGGTGATGGCGACGGCGCCGCCGGTGCACTCGGTGACGTCCTGCCCGGTCATCTCGATATGGATGCCGCCGGCGTGGGTTCCCTCGGCGCGGTGGACGGCGAAGAAGCCCTTCACCTCGGCAAGTATGCGCTCGAATGGCCGGGTCTTGTAGCCCGACGCCGCCTTGATCACATTGCCGTGCATCGGATCGCATGACCACACCACCGAATGGCCTTCGCGCTGCACCGCGCGGACCAGTGGCGGCAGGCCATCCTCGACCTTGTCATGGCCGAAGCGGCTGATCAGCGTCATCCGGCCGGCTTCGCGCGCGGGGTTGAGGATGTCGAGCATCCGCAGCAGCGCCTCGGGCTCAAGGCTCGGCCCGCATTTCATTCCGATCGGATTGCCGACGCCGCGCAGGAACTCGACATGCGCTGATCCCTCGAACCGCGTGCGGTCGCCGATCCACAGCATATGCGCCGAGCAATCGTACCAGTCGCCGGTCAGCGAATCGCGCCGGGTAAGCGCCTGTTCGTATGGTAGTAGCAGCGCCTCGTGGCTGGTGAAGAAGCTGGTGCCCTGCAGCTGCGGCACGGTTTCCGGGTTGATCCCGCAAGCCGCCATGAAATCGAGCGCCTCGCCGATGCGATCGGCGGTCTCGCCGAACTTCTTGGCCCAGGGGCTGCGGCCGATATGATCGAGCGTCCACTGATGGACCTGGCGCAGATTGGCATAGCCGCCATGGGCAAAGGCGCGTAGCAGGTTGAGCGTCGCCGCGCTCTGGCCATAAGCCTGCAGCATGCGCTGCGGATCGTTGCGGCGGACGTTCTCTTCGAATTCCATGCCGTTGATGATATCGCCGAAATAGCTCGGCAATTCGGTTTCGCCGATGGTCTCGGTCGGCGCCGAGCGCGGCTTGGCGAACTGGCCGGCCATGCGGCCAACCTTCACCACCGGCTGCTTGCTGGCGAAGGTCATCACCACCGCCATTTGCAGCAGCACGCGGAAGGTATCGCGGATATTGTCGGCGCTATGCTCGGCAAAGCTCTCGGCGCAATCGCCGCCCTGGAGCAGGAAGCCCTTGCCCGCCGCAACCTCGGCGAGATCGGCCTTCAGCGCGCGCGCTTCCCCGGCAAACACCAGCGGCGGGAACTTGGCCAGCGTTTCCTCGGCCGCGGCAAGTTCGCTCGCGTTTTCATAGGCCGGCAGATGGCGCGCTTCCTGCGCCTTCCAGCCTTCGGGTGTCCAATTATTCGCCACTTCCATGCTCCCTTGCAGCGCGGCCCATAGCCGCTCGCAGGGCAATTGCAAAGCACTGGCAAACTCCCTCCCGCCTGCGGGATGGGGGATTAGCGGGCCGCCTACTTCGTGGCGATCCCCTTGGGCACCTGCACTTCGGGCAACACCGCCAGTCGCCAGCCCTTGCCCGGATCGAGATAGCGCTTCGCCAGCGCCTGCATCTTTTCCGGCGTGGTTTGGGTATAATCACCCAGCAGTGTGCGGATCGAGGCGATGCGCGAGGGATCGGTCGTTGCCCCTTCGAGCTGATACATGAAGAACGCCGAGCTGGTCGAGGCGCGGGTGATCTGCTGGCGCAGCGGCTCGGTTACCCGCGCCAGCTCGTCGGCGCTTGCCGGCCGCGCGACCAGGTCGGCGGCGATCTCCTGCGCCGCGGCGAAAAACGCTGGCACCGCCGCGGGCTGCAACTGGGCCAGCGCCGAAATCGACCCACCACTGCTGAGATCGAGCGGCCAGCTGGACACCACCTGCGGCGAATAGCTCGCCCCCAGCTTCTCGCGCATCCGGTCCATCAGCCGGTTGGAGAACAGCTGGGTGAGGATTTCCAACTGGCGGGATTCGCCGATGCCGGCGCTGCCGCCCCCGGTCGGCCAGGAAATCACCGCCGCCGCCTGATTGCTGTCGCCGCGGTGGGTCAACACCTGCGGCTGGCTGTTGCCGGCGGGGAAGCGCGCGCTGGCGGGGGCGCTGTCGCCGGGAAGCGGCGGGCGCGGCGGCAGTGCGCCGAAGGTCCGCTGCAGGGCGGCGATCGCCGCAGCGCGGTCGAAATCGCCGTAGAGCTGGACTTCGATCGGACCGTTCGCCAGCGCCCGGCTCCACACCTGGCGAAAGCCTTCGGGCGTTGCTTGCTCGATTTCCGCCGGACTGGGCGTGCGATACCGCGGGTCGCGGTCGCGCTGGAGATATTTGAGATCGCGCTCCAGCACACCCTGCGGCGATGCGGCGAAGGATTCATATTGCAACCGCGACGCTGCCTTGGCGCGGATCACCGGATTTGGGTCCCAGCGCGGCATGGCGAGCTTGGCGGCGAACAGATAGAGTTGGTCAGCGAGATCGGCGCCTCTGGTGTCGGCGGTAAATTCGAAGGCGGCGTCCTCCACCTTGAAATCGAAGCCCATCTTCCGGCCCGTGGAGATACGGTCGAGTTCTTCCTGGCCCAGCGTGCCCATTCCAGAGCCGACCAGCGCCATGTCGCCGAGCGCGATATAGGCGGTATCGCCGGGGCTGAAACTGCGATAGCCGCCGCCGAAGCGGACCTTGACCGACATCCGGCCGGGCTCATCCGGGGTCGGCCAGATCAGTGCTTTCACGCCATTGGCAAACTCCAGCCGCTCGATGCCGAGCAGTCCGGTCGGCGCCTGGCTGACCAGCTTGCCGGGCGCACCGATTGGCGGCAGCTGGTCAAAGCGGATCGGCTTGGCGGCGAGGCGGACATTGCCGCTGGCCGCAACCGGCGCAAGCATCGCCTGGCGCAGCGCCGCACCGTTGCCCTCACCCGCCTTTGGCGTGATCAGCAGCGCCCGCGTTACCGTTCCGGAGAACAGCGTACGGGTATGCGCCAGCACGGCCCTGGGCGTGAACAATGGCTTCGAGCTGCGGAAGATGCGCAGGACATCGGCGGGCGCGGCGACGGTCTCCTGAATGTCGAGCGCCATCACCAGATCGTCGGCGACTTTCGATCCGGCCAGCAGCCGCTGCTGTTCGACCGGGACCTGGTAAGCGATTTCCATTTCGGCCGCCTCGCGATCGATCTCTTCCTGGGTCGGCGCACTCGCCAGCGCGTCGGCGATAACCGCGCGCACATCGCGCAGCGCACTGGCCCAATCGTCGCCGAGCGGCGTTACCGATACGAAGGTGCCATCGGCCGAACGATTGACATCCTGCTGGCCGACCTGGGCCACCAGATAGCTCCCCCCGGCCCGCGCCTTGGCCTCGAGCCGGCGGTTGATCAGCGCCTGCGCCACAGAATCGATCATCAATCCCTGATTATAGACGATATTATCCACCACTGGCCGCCACGGCCGCAGGATCGCAAAGTTGATCATGCGCGGCAGTTCGGGCTCGACCAGCACCCGGGTCTCGCCCACCGGGTTGGCCGGATCGGAGCCGGGCGGGGCCACCGGATCGCCAAAGCTGGGGGGCGGCGTGCGCTTGCCGGCCACGCGCCAGCCAGCAAACCACTTGTCGACCAAAGCGGCGAGCGCCGCGGGGGTGGTATCCCCGGCGGCAATGATCACGGTATTTTCCGGCCGGTACCACCGTGAATGGAAAGCGCGAACCGCGCCGGCATGGGCGCCCAGCAGCGTCGCATCGGTCCCGATCGGCGAGCGCACGGCGAGCAGCTGCCCGGCATA
>JAYVWX010000200.1:0-6914 GCA_043785715.1 Novosphingobium sp.
GTTGTCAGCGTCTCGCAGGCGACGCGCGCTTCAGGATCCTTGGACAGGAACAAGTCGACGATGGCGTCGCTGATCTGGTCGGAAACCTTGTCGGGATGACCCTCGGAAACGCTTTCGGAGGTGAAAAGATATTCGCTGCGCATGGGCCCACTCATATAAAGAAAGCTTTATGTGATGCCCGCATTAGCCCCCGCGGCGGCGCATGGCAACAACGCTGAGGACAAGCAAAACTACCGCCCAGACAAGCGGCAGAAGATTGCCGAGCCGCGCGAACGGGGTTAGCGAATGCGCCGGCGGAATCGTCCCGTCGAGCCGCGCGGCGGTGTGGCGGCGGATGTGCTGGCGAACGAACCCGTCGGCATCGATCACCGCGCTGATCCCGGTGGTGGTCGAGCGCAGCACCGGCAATCCTTCCTCGATCGCCCGCAACCTGGCCTGCGCGAGATGCTGCGGCGGACCCCAGCTGCCGAACCAGCCATCGTTCGAAGGGTTGAAGATGAAATCGGGACGGCGGCCGGGATCGACCACCTGACCGGAAAACACGATCTCATAGCAGATCTGCATCCCCGCCTTGCCCCACGGTCCCAGATCAAGCGTGCGCGGGCCGGGGCCGGGCCAGAAATCAAGTATTCCCGGCACCAGCCGCGACAGCCCGAGCGGCTCGAGCAGCGGCCGCAGCGGCAGATATTCGCCGTAAGGCACCAGATGCGCCTTGGCGTAACCGCCGCGAATCCGTCCCTCGGCATCCAGCGCGGTGATCGCATTGCGGGCGGCGACGACATTGCCGCCGCGAATTTCGAGATCGACCGCGCCGGTGAGCAGCAGGCTGCCCGGACCGATCGCCCGGCCGATGCGCTGGCGCGCGAGCGCCGGATCGCCGCCATAGGTTGAGCCGGCATAGACCCGCGGCGGATAGCCGCCCCGCAGATAATCGGGGATGCCGGATTCAGGCCACAGCACCAGACGGCGCGGGGCAGTCGTGCGTGCCTGGGTCAGCCAGGCAGTCTTGGCGAACTGGTCCTCCCAATGCGCGGGATCATCGAGCACCTCCTGCCGGACGTCGGGCTGGACGAGGGTGAAGGGGATCGTGCCGGATTCGCCGGGCAGGTCGAATGGCTTGATACTGATCGAAGCGAGCAAGCCAAGAAGGACGAGCAGTCCAACGACTCTGATAGCACGAGACCTACCTTGGGCTTCTGCAATCATGGAAGGTGCGTTGAGCAACGCACCCGCAAATAGAACGACGATTCCGGAGAGCCCATAAGTCCCGGTCCAGGGAGCAATCCACGCCAAGCCTTGATTATCAAATTGACCTAGCAGAACCATTCCCAAAGGATTCCACGCGAAACCGGTAAATACCCAGCTACGCAGCCACTCGGTGACGATCCAGGTCGCGGCGAAAGCAAGCGCTAAGCCCCGCCTCTTCAGAAGAGGGCTTGGGGTGGGGCCTGTCCGGCTGGCGAACCGTAAGCCGACAGCCCCCACCCCTCGCCCCGCCCTTGAAGGGAAGGGGGGATTGGCGCCGATTCTGCGATGGCCGGCAATCAGCCACGCCGCCAGTGCCGCGAGCGCCGGATAGGCTGCAAGGTACAGTGACAGCACCACCACCGCGACCCAGCCCAGCCAGGCCGGCATGTTCGCCTGATAGGTGAAGGCGGTGGCGATCCAGTTGTTGCCGATAGTGAAATGGCCGACGCCGAACAGCCAGGCGAGCAGCGCCGCCTGTTTCCAGCTTCCCGCGCGTGCGATCAGCTCGATCAGCCCGGCCACCGCCAGCAGCGTCAGCGGCCACAGCGCCAGCGGCTGGAACCCGCCAGCCGCCAGCGCGCCGAGCGCTAGCGCGCACCAGCGGGGATGCGCGGTCAGGCGGGAAAGAAAATTCTTGAATGCGGCCATCCGCGCGGCTTTTGGCGGTAAGGCGGGCGAGGTGCAATCCCCTCCCCGCTTCTAGCTGGTCAAGGTACGGTGGGGAATGCTGGCGGTGCTGGCATCGCCAAGGCAGTGAATACCCCGGCGCGGGATTTTCCTGACGACATGCATCCGCGCCCTTCCGGTTCCGCACCGATCTGCCATAAGCCCGGCGTGATTGCCATGGCTTCCCCCCTAGACGCCCTCCACGCCATTTTCGGCTTCAGCAGCTTTCGCGGCGTGCAGGCCGATGTCGTCGAGCGCGTGCTCGCCGGGCGCTCGACGCTGGCGGTGATGCCGACCGGGGCGGGCAAGTCGCTGACCTATCAGCTGCCCGCGGTGATGCAGTCGGGCACTTGCCTGATTATCTCCCCGCTGATCGCGCTGATGCACGACCAGCTGCGCGGCGCGCGGGCCAACGGCATCCGGGCGGCTTCGCTGACCAGCGCCGACACCGACCAGGCCGCGACCATCGCGCGGTTTCGCGGCGGCGAGCTCGACCTGCTGTATGTCGCGCCCGAACGCGCCTCGCAGGGGCATTTCCGCGCGCTGCTGGCCGAAGCGCCGGCCCATGCTCCGATCAATCTGTTCGCCATCGACGAGGCGCACTGCGTCTCCGAATGGGGGCATGACTTCCGCCCGGATTACCGCGCGCTGCGGCCGCTGATGGATGCCTTCCCGCAGGTCCCGCGCCTCGCCCTGACCGCCACTGCCGACGCGCATACCAGGGCCGACATCCTCGCCCAGCTCGGCATCCCCGTTGATGGCCTGATCATCGCCGGCTTCGACCGGCCCAACATCCGCTATGCTATCCGCCACCGCGACAATGCGCTGAGCCAATTGCGCGTGCTGCTGGGCGAACAGCCGGGGCCGGGGATCGTCTATGCGCCGACCCGCCGCAAGGTCGAGGACCTGGCGCAAAAGCTTGCCGCCGCCACCGGCCGTCCGGTGCTGCCCTACCACGCCGGGCTGGACCCGCAGACCCGCGCCGCCAATCAGGCAGCGTTTGTGGCGTCGGAAGATATGGTGATGGTGGCCACCGTCGCCTTCGGCATGGGCATCGACAAGCCCGATGTGCGCTTCGTCGCCCATGCCGGCATCCCCAAGTCGGTCGAGGCCTATTATCAGGAAACCGGCCGCGCCGGCCGCGATGGCGACGATGCCATAGCCGTCATGCTGTGGGCGGCGAGCGACTTCGCCCTTGCCCGCCAGCGGCTGGCGGAAGTCGACGAATCGCGCCGGGCTGGCGAGCGGACCCGGCTCGACGCCCTATCCACCCTGGTCGAGACCGGGGAATGCCGCCGGGCGCTGCTGCTGCGCCACTTCGGCGAGGACCCGCCCGCGCGCTGCGGCAATTGCGACAACTGCCTCGACGCGCCAGGGGTGACTGACGCGACGGTGACGGCGCGCAAGCTGCTCTCCGCGGTCTACCGCACCGGGCAAAGTTTTGGTCTCGGTTATCTCGAGAAGGTGCTGACCGGCGCGGCCGACGAGCGCATTACCCAGCGCGGGCATGACCGGCTGTCGGTGTTCGGCATTGTCGGCGCGGACGAAGCGCATCTGCTCAAGCCGCTGTCGCGGGCGCTGCAGGCGCGCGGCAGTCTGGTGCCGACCGAGCATGGCGGGCTGCAACTGGCCGGCGACGCGCGGGCGATCCTCAAGGGCGATGTGCTTGTACCGCTGGTCATCGCCCCGCGAGCCGAGCGCAAGCGCCGGCGCGGGGCTGCGGGCGGTGTCAACCCGGTCGGCGATCCGCTGTTCGAGGCGCTGCGGGCGCTCCGCCGCGAAATCGCCGCCGAGGCGAATTTGCCGCCCTATGTCATCTTCCACGATGCGACCTTGCGCGAGATGGCCGCAACCCGCCCCGCCTCGCTGGGAGACCTCGGCGCGATCACCGGCGTTGGCAGCCGCAAGCTGGAGGCTTACGGCGACGCCTTCCTCGCCCTCATCCGCAATCACGGTTAACGCGGTTTGGCCGCAACCTCGCCGCTGATATGCCGGCGGGCCGAGGAGAACCCATGACCACAATCGCTCGCCTTGCGCTTGCCATCAGCCTGGCAGTCGTCATTCCCGCCGGCACGGGCTTCGCCCAGCAAGCCGCGCCCTATACTGTCGTTGAGACCGGCCGCGGCTATGAGCGGCTGCAGGATGCCGTGGACGCGATTGGCGGCGGCACCGGCACGATCCGCTTCGCGGCAATGCGCTTTGCCGACTGCGCCGTGCAGGCCAGCGGCGACATCCTCTACACCGCCGCCGTGCCCGGCCAGGCGGTGCTGGAAGGCGTCGCCTGCGAGGGCAAGGCCGCGCTGGTGTTGCGCGGACGCCGGGCCCGGATCGAGGGGCTGGTGTTCGCCGGAATCAATGTGCCGGACGGCAATGGCGCCGGCATCCGCTTGGAACGCGGCGATCTCGCGGTATCGCAGAGCTGGTTCCGCGACAGCCAGCAGGGCATCCTCAGCGCCAATGGCGAGCGCGGGACGATCACCATCGACCGGTCGACCTTCACCCGCCTCGGCACCTGCGAAGGCGCGGGCGGCTGCGCTCATTCGGTTTATATCGGCGACTACGACGCGCTCACCGTCACCCGCAGCCGCTTCGAGGCCGGGCGCGGTGGCCATTACCTCAAGAGCCGCGCCGCGCGCATCACGGTACTGGATTCCAGCTTCGACGATTCCGCCGGCCGCGCCACCAACTACATGATCGACCTGCCCGCTGGCAGCAGCGGCCGGATCGCCGGCAACTGGTTGGTCCAGGGCAAGGACAAGGAAAACCACTCCGCCCTCATCGCCGTGGCGGCAGAAGGCAGGGTCAACAGCTCGGGGGGTCTGGTGATCGAGGGCAACGACGCGCGCCTCGCGCCAGGCGTCAGCTGGGGCAGCACCTTCGTCGCGGATTGGTCGGGCGATGCGCTAGCGATCGGCGTCAATGCGCTGGGCGAGGGCTTGAAGCGGTTCGAGCGGCGTTAGGCTGGCAGTCGCAGATTAGAACCTGTGAGCCCAATTACGGAGGCCGATGGTCATGATGCGCCAGGGCTGATCGACGAGGCGGTTCCAGGCGAAGCAGCAATGGTCAACGATATCGTCGTATGAAGAGAACATCCTGTTCGATAGCCAGTTATCGCGCATGAACTGCCAGACGTTCTCGACGGGGTTGAGTTCGGGGCATCTGGGCGGCAGCGGCATGATCGTGATGGTGTCGGGCACGATCAGTTCGGCCGAGCCATGCCACCCGGCCTGATCGAGCAGCAGGACGGCATGGGCGCCCGGCGCGACATGGAAGGCGATCTCCGCGAGGTGCATGCTCATCGCCTCGCTGTTGCAGCGGGGCATGACGATGCTGGCACCCTTGCCCTCGGCGGGGCAGATGGCGCCGAAAATCCAGGCTGAGGCGCGGCGCTGATCCTTTGGCGCACAGGGGCGGGTTCCGCGCCTTGCCCAGCGCCGGGTGAGCTTGGTCTGCTGACCGACCCGGGCTTCGTCTTGCCACCACAGCTCTATGGGCGTGCCGGCGGGCAGGCCCTTGCGGATTTGCGCCAGACGGGTGGGGAAGGTTTTTTAAAAGCGGCAATATCCTCAGGGCGTTGCCCGTGATGGCGCGGCCGGGCCGAGAGCTTGCGATAGCCCAGGGTCCGCAGCTCATGCCCGAGGGCCTGCTTGCTGATCGACACCTTGAACTCGTCTCACAGCCACTGGACCAGGTCGATGATCCGCCAGCGCACGACGCCGTGGGCGGCGGGGATCGGCCCCGCCGCGATGATCTCATCCAGCGCGCGGCGGTGTCCGTCATGGAGGATCGTCTGCGGGCCCGGCGCCTTGCGGGTCGCCAGGCCTGCCGCCCCTTGCGCGTTGAAGCGCAGCACCCTCCTGAGCGCAGACGAAGGGCCCGCACGATCTGCCGCGTCACGCCACCAACAACAGTGGCATCGCTGCGGCTGCCGCCGTCCAGGATCGTCGCAATCGCCAGCAATCGGCGCACCTGTGCCCCGTCCTTGCAGCGTCGCGCAAAACCGCGAACCTCGCCAGCGCTGAAATCACCCCGCAGCTTGATTGGAACCGACATCGCAAATCTCCCCCAGTTTGCGATGGTGAATCAGCAAAAGCCAACCCGCGAAAACCCAAGCGAGTCAGACTCCACAGGTTTTGGTATAAATTGCGCCTGAAGCAGGAATGGCTTTGCGCCTCGCACCCCCCGAGCGGCAGAATTCCATCTGCCACCTGTTCTAATCCAGCATTTCCCAGATGACCATTCGTCCGGAGCGCGAAATCCGCAATGAGCCGTACTCTGCGCTTGGCGTAGGAGCGTAGGTTACCTCGTCAGCCCGTGGATCCCCCCAGTCGTCAACCGTCATCGGACAGTGATCGGGGCGGAGCCACGTACCGTGTTGAGGGAAGTGCGTGGACGGGGCGCTGCGGCTCATGCGAACCCGGGCAATATTCACGACGAAGTCTTCAAGCGCGTGATCGCGGTTTTCCCAGTCGATCCAGCAGATCGGATTGTCCTGAGCGTAGGCGTTGTTGTTGCCGCGCTGGCTGCGGCCGAACTCATCGCCGGCGGAGAGCATGATCGTGCCGGTGGACGCGAACAGCGTGGCGAGTAATGCCCTCAAGTCGGCTCCCCGCGCGGCGGTGACGCAGGGATCGGTACTGCGACCTTCGACCCCAGTGTTCCACGAATAGTTTTCGCCATGGCCGTCACGATTTCCCTCACCATTGGCGTGGTTGTGACGCTCGGCGTAGGCAACAGTATCGGCCAGGGTGAAGCCGTCGTGCGTGGCGAGGAAGTTGACGGTGCGGCAATCCTCGCCGAACAATTCGGACGATCCAGCCAACCGCGTGACCAGCGCGCCGATTGTGCCGTCGCCGCGCCAGAACCGGCGCACGTCGTCACGATAGCGGTCGTTCCATTCGAGCCAATGCGGCGGGAACTGGCCGAGCTGGTAGCCGCCCGGACCGATATCCCACGGCTCGGCGATCATGATCCGGTCGGCGAGCAGCGGATCGGCCGCA
>JAYVWX010000201.1:0-5077 GCA_043785715.1 Novosphingobium sp.
GCTATGCCCTGATCGACGGCAAAGTGCGTGGCGCAAAGGCGGGCGCTGTGCGCACTACGCGCGACGGCCTGTTGCCGCTGCGGGCCGAAGTCAGCCTGGTCGATATCGACGGGCGCGAGCATCGCGTGACCGGCACGGCTCTTACCCACCACCCGTGGATGCCCTGTGGCAACAACTTCGCGCCGGTCGCGATGATGCGTTGGGAATGCGACACGACGACCGGTCACGGAACTTATATGGAAGGCCTGCCGCTCAATCGCCTGCGCGGCGCATGACGATGCCTGCCCGATTATTGCAAAGCCCGTCGCGAGGTGCCGACAGGGCCGATCAGGATCCTTTCCTGTCCGACATGCTCGACCGGCGGCGTGAACGGATCGCCAGCGGACCCTACCACCCGATTTCGGTCACTGCGATCGGCGAGAAGCTGCAGCATTTGTTTGCCGCCCATGGTAAGCCTCACGCAAGGGCTAAAGACGTGCGGCGGATGGCCGGCGGCGCATCAAAAGAGCAGTTCGTCTTCGTGTATGTGGATGACACGGCACGCGTACGCGAAAAGCTCGTCTTGCGGATGGACCCGACCGACGGCGTGCTCGAAACCAGCCGCGTGCGGGAATGCGAGGTGATCGAGGCGGTCAGCGCCATCGTGCCCGTCCCCGAAATACGGTTCCGCGATCTGACGGGCCAATGGCTGGGTGGCACTGGCATGGTGGCGACTTTCGTCAATGGCGTGACCAAGCCATCAGATGCGGCGTCTGGCGTCACTGGCCTTGGCACCGGGTTTTCCCTGGCCTGGCGGGAAAAGCTGGCGCCGCAGTTCATCGAATTGCTGGTGAGGATTCACGGGATAGATTTCCGCAAGGCCGACCTCGCCCATTTTGGCGTGCCCGATGCCAATCCCCTCCAGGCCGCGCTGTGGCGGGTCAATCACTGGGCCCGTGTCTGGCGCGAAGATGCACGAGAACCTCTGCCAATCTTCGCGCTGGTCGAATCGTGGCTGCGCGAAAACCTGCCGACTTGTGATGAACTGGCGCTGCTTCATGGCGATTACCGGACGGGCAATTATCTGTTCGACGAAGCCACCGCCGGGATCACCTGCGTACTGGACTGGGAAATCGCCCACATCGGGGATTTCCACGAGGATCTGGCCTGGTCGCTGGTGCGCGCGATGCCGATGGCACCTATCTCTGCTCCAGCCTGATGACGGTCGACGAATTGATTTCCCGCTACGAAGAGGCGACGGGCCGGACGGTCAACCGCAACACCCTCAATTTCTACCGGGTTCTGCTGGCCTGGTCGACAGTGGCAATGTGCGCCAGCGGGCTGCGCGCCGCGCGGGCCCATCACAACCATCAGGACATCCTGCTGGCCTGGCTGTCGATGGTGACGCCCTCGCTCGTCGATGAACTGGCTGACCTGCTGCTGGAGGATATCCGATGATCCCCGATATCGAATTGCGGCTGGACAGCGTGCGACGCGCACTGACAGAAGTTATTCTGCCCGCGATCGATACGGGCAACAGCCTTGCCATCGAACAGGCGATGCTGGCGATCGGGCATATCGGCATGATCATTGACCAGGCCGACAAGGCGGTCGCCTATGCCGCGCTGTGTTTTGCGGATCTGGCGGAGGCGATGGCAGACCTGCCTGTCGCGTCAGGTCCGCAGTCCGTAGCTGCGCACGGGCTGGCCAATGCGCTGCAGTTGCCCGAACAATGCCTCGATTGCCGGGATGCCTACCGCGCGGCGACCGCAGCTCTCGACCATCTGATCCGTACTGCCGATACCGACGCAGACACGGATTTCCGGCGCGGACTGCACCAGCGGGTGCTGGCCTTCACCAAGCGCCAGTCCGGGCGCGAGCGGAGCTGGTTCGCCGCCAGCGGGTTCGATCCCGACGTCCGCAGCCTGCCATCGATCGAGGCCATGATCGGCACCGGGCTGGAGATCTCTTGTGGATCATAAACAGACGCCCAGCGACGCGTGGATCGCCGAATTGCGCGCGCGCTTTCCAACCGAACGCACCGTCGATGCCGCCCTGACCCGCAAGCTGCGCGACCGGGCCGGCCCGGCATATGCGCCCACCAGCCTGCTCGAGATGGAAGAGCTGTTACGTGCCTTCGTGGCGCAGGCAGTGCCGGGCGGAGTGGTTTCGGGCGTGCGGCCGCTCGGCGGCGGTGCCTCGAAGGAGCAGTATCGCTTCGATGTCGCAGCAGGCGGGCAAGACCGCACTTACGTCCTACGCCGCGAGCCGCCCGAATCGATCGTGGAAACCCACCGGCTGCGCGAATACCAGCTGATGCGTGCGGTCGCTGCGTCGGTTCCGGTGCCTGCGGTCCCCTGGGTTGATGCCGAAGGGCATTGGTTCGGACGTCCATCGCTGATCAGCGAATTTGTAACGGGCGTGACCAAGCCGCCCTCATCGAGCTCCAATGTCTCGGGTCTTGGCACCGAGTTCAGCCGCGAACAGCAAGCCGTACTTGGCCCCCAGTTTGTCGAGCTGCTGGCCCGCATCCACCAGTTCGACTGGAAGAGCGCCGAACTCGACGCGTTTGACGTCCCTGTCGATGGCTCTGCCGACGGCGTCATTTCGGTCATCAACTGGTGGGACCGGGTCTGGGAAGAAGATTGCTACGAAGGTGTGCCGCTAATGCGGCTGGCCGCCCAGTGGTTGCGTCGCAATGCCCCGCCGATCGACAGGGCAACGATCGTCCATCACGACTTCCGGGCCGGTAATTTCCTTTTCGACCCTGATACCTATCAGATCACTTCAGTGCTGGACTGGGAGCTTTCGCACATTGGCGACTATCACGAAGACCTCGCGTGGACGTTTCAGGAAGGCTATGGCTACACCGATGATACGGGCCGGTTCATCGTTTGCGGGCTGATCGAGCAGGACGGATTTCTGCGCCAGTATACGCAATTGACCGGCTTCCCGATCGACCGGCGCAAGCTCGATTACTATGCGATCATGAACGCGTGGAAATCGACGATCATCGTCGTCGCTACCGGCATCCGCTGCATGCTGGGCGGCAAGAGCCATCAGGACGTATTGCTGAGCTGGATCGCCGGCTTCGGCAATATCACCATGAACACGCTTGAAAAACTGCTGCGCAAGGAGATCGAGAATGGTGCCTGACACCTGCCTGCGCCTTCGGACGGTCCTCAAGGCGCTCGACGACATCGTAACCCCGGCGCTTCCGCAGGAAGCGGGGTTTGCGCATGAGCAGCTCGCGCTGATCAAGAAGTCGCTGCAGCTCGCGATCGACCAGATTCCCCATGAAACTGCATTCCTGGTGCGCGACGCGCAGGATCACCTGGCGCTGGCACACGACCTCGCTCGCTATCTCGAACCCGCCGGTCAGCTCCAGTCGCGCCTCGCCAGATCGACAGTCCAGGTTGAGGCGATCCTGCCCGCCGATGTGCCGGACGTATCGGCGCTCGGAGAGGCGCTGAGGACCTTGAAGCAAGACTTGGAGGATGCGGTCGACGGGCTGTGTGCCAAACGCACGGCTGCGGAATTGGTTGCGATCGAGCGCCTCGTGCTGGATCACAGCGCGCGCCGGATCGAGATGGAACGCGCCTGGACGATAGCGACCGGGTTCGAACGGGATCCATCCGCCATCCCGCCGGTGAGCAATTTGATCTACAGGATAGCCACGTCGCTGGTGGGCAATACAATCCGCTGAAAAATTCGCGGGTCATTCAGGTGCCATCGTAATTGAACGGCAGCTGACCGCATCTGTCGCACCCATATGAGACTTTCCGGAGTGTCCGACCTAGCGGACATTGCAAACCAAGATCCCGCCCACATGAATTGACGTTCCGCTTACGCGGTTACCCGTCAAATGCGCAAAGTCCGCAAGATCGCAGCATCACTGGCTGCTGATCCCGAGGTACCGTCGCTGCTCCTCCCATTCCAGCGGCATTTCTCGAGACAGCAGGCGATCAGGACAAAGGCTAGCGGGCACACTGCCCTGCAACAGCGCCTTCTGAATATCGGGTGCGAGCAGGCCGATCGCCATCCGCTGCCGGCTCCATTCGTTGTTCGGCACCGCCATCAGTTGGTGCCGTTCGGGATCGAGCGGCGAGGCGTTAAGTTCCGCCAGCTTGCGATGCGCGGTGCGCACGAGATCGGCCAGCACCTGTCGCTTCTCCGCGTCGTCCAGCAGATGGACCTTGGCGCGGACCGTCTTGCCACGGCGGGACGCCCTGGCGTCGATCGACAGCTGTAGCTGATTACCAGTGATGCGCGCGGCCGGGTCGATCTGCTGCGCTTTGCCGACCAGCATGTCGTCGCAGCGGATGTCAGTCTTGAGCTCAGCCACTTCGATCGCTATTCGCAGCTCTTCACCCCGGCAATCGACCCGCCCGATCATCCCGAACAGGACCTGCGGGACAGCGCCGCGCGGTAGCAGGCACGCCAGCCGGTCAAGGATAACTCGCTCGACACGCTCGGCCGACAGCCGGTCACCGCGCATGTTGTCGGAATTGCCGATCTGGCCGTTGGGTAGCAATGTCTCGCTGACATAGTAGCGGTAAATCTTGCGGCCGCGGCCGTAGCCAAAACTCGGCCGCATCGGATGACCATCACGGTCGTAGAGCTTGCCGGTAAGTGGGCAGGCGGCTGCGCGGGTCTTGCGGGTGGCATGGCGATGCCAATTGCCCGCCAGCTTGACTGCGACCGCGGCAAACAGCTCAGCATCCACGATCCCTTCGTGCTCGCCTTGGTGTGCAACCCCCTTGTGGACGGCCTCACCGAGATAGATCCGGTTTTTGAGAATGTGGGAAACCGCGCCGCAGGTAAACCGGACTCCGCCGCGCACATTGCCGCTGCGCGAAGTACAGCGCTTCGAACGAATGCCACTGCGGTCAAGCTCGTGCGCCACAGCGGAAATCGCTCCAAGCTCGAGATATAGGCGGAAGATGAACCTGACCGTCTCGGCCTCGGCTTCGTTCACGACCAACCGGCGCTCGCCCAGATCATAGCCTAGGGCGACATTGCCGCCCATAAAGATGCCTCGAGCCCGCGAGGCAGCAATCTTGTCGCGAATGCGCTCACCAGTGACCTCGCGCTCGAA
>JAYVWX010000202.1:0-3179 GCA_043785715.1 Novosphingobium sp.
GTCCCGCCTCTCCACTGGCCTTGTCCTGGCGAGGCGGGACCCCTCCGTCAGCGCTTCGCGCTGCCACCTCCCCGTTCCGGGGAGGATTTAGGCCGCCCGATTTCAGCCACGCCACCAGATTATAGATTTCGGTCATGGTCAGCCCGGGCACTTCGGCCAGCGCCGCCTTGCGGGCGGCGTCGAGTTCCTCGGCGAGTTCGGCGATGGCGGCGCGCTGGTTCGGGGCGGCATCGGGGAAGGGGTAGGGGTCGAAGACTTTGGATTTATTGTAGCGCGGGCGATCTTCGAGAGTCCCACCAATCTCGAGCGACCAAGCGGCATGAAAGGTTGATGAGAGAACCCCAAGATGAAAAGCATCATCGCTGCCAACTGCGATCAACATGTTATCAGGCAAAATGGACGGATCGAGAAACTGAAATATCCGATGTTTGGCGGTCTCGACGGTGGCGATATAGCGCGGCAGACCAGCGACCGCTCCGCGCATGACGGTGTTCTTGCGTCCAAAGAGCCACCAGTTCACGCGCCGATATTCTTCGTTGTTCAAGTCGCGCTCAGGCTTCACCTTCAACAAAAGATGCTGATAAACTTCAGGAAACGTCTGCCTGACCCCGCGCTCTGATAAGCCATCCAAATCTATGACCATGGCATCGCGTGATCGTTGGAGCAGATCGCGCCCGTTGCGATAGGGCCGGATATGTTTGTCCAATCCCTCGCGCTTGCCGAGGCCGAGGTGAGCAGCCTCCGCAGGCGTGACAATAAAACCCGCGCCGTGCAGTTTGACCCCGGGCGATGCCAGCCCCTCATTCGCCTTAAGAGCAACTACCGCAGTCGCATCTGCCCCCAGCGTCAGATCGGGATTGATCCGGCCCTCCGCCGTCCTCTCAACCAGCACCGGCACATCGCTGTCCAGCCCGCTCTCGCCGACGATCTCGACCAGCCGCCCGTCCTGCTGCCCGCGCGCCGCCACGGTCATGGCGATGCGCACGGCGGCGGCGTCTTTGGTGGCGCGGGTCCAGGGGTGATCGGGGATGGCGAGGATGAGGGAGAGGGCGCTACGTTCAGCGAAATCCTCCCCGCAACGGGGAGGTGGCGCGGCCAATTCTTCATGGGCCGTGACGGTGGGGTCCCCGCTCACCGATGGCGACGCGTTTGCGGAGAGGGGGGACCCCTCCACCGCCTCGAGGCGGTCCCCCTCCCCGTTCCGGGGAGGATTTTTAGCGAGATAGCCCTCGATCACGCGCCGGCTGAAGGTCTGGGTGATGCTGTTGGTGGTGACGAAGCCGAAGCGTTGCAACCGGCTGCCCGGCGCGGTGAGGATATGCGCGGCGCGGTCCCACCAGTGCATGACGAAATCGGCGCTTCTGGGTACGCGCGGATTGGCCCGCCACAGCGCCTCGGCATAGGCGCCGCCCAGCTTGGCGCGAATATCCTTGCCGCCGATAAAGGGCGGGTTGCCGACGATGAAGTCCGCCTCCGGCCAGGCGGGCTGCATCGGATGATCGAGGTCCGGCTCGCCGGTGGCGGTCCGGCGCAGCACCGCGTCATAGCCGCCATGAGTGCCCATGTTGATATTGCTCAGCGTCGGCAGCACCGGATCGCCGATCGCGTCGGGGAAGTTGGCGAGGCGGTGGCGCAGCCAGCCGATCCACAGCACCAGTTCGGTGATCAGCGCGGCGCGGCTGTTGATTTCGAGTCCGAGGAACTGGTTGGGGTGGACGGCGGGGATGAGCGGCTCGCCCAGTTCCGCCGCAAGCTGGATCGCGTTGCTCTCGAGCAGCAGCAGCAGTTCCATCGCGACATAGAGAAAGTTGCCGGTGCCGCAGGCCGGATCGAGGATGCGGATGGCGCAGAGGCGGGCGTGGAAGCTGCGGATTTCGGTGAGGGCCTGCGCCTTCTCCCCCTCCCCTTCAGGGGAAGGGGACTTGAGCAGCTCCCGCACCCGGTTCCGCACCGCATCCCACTCGGGCAGCAGCACATCGCCGATGGTGGCGTTGACCAGCCGCTGGACGTAAGGCCGGGGGGGTGTAATGCGCGCCGAGTTTCGACCGCTCGCTGACGGTCAGCACCTGTTCGAGCAAAGTGCCGAAGATGGCCGGTTCGACCGAGCGCCAATCGCGCCTGGCGGCTTCGAACAGCTCGCCCTTGAACTCGGGCGGCAGGTCGTAAACCGTGGCCGAGCTGAACAGATTGCCGTTGAAGTGGCGGACGATGGCGTCGCCATAGGGCCAGAAGCGGTTGTGCTCGTCGGCCTGGTTCATCTTGGCCCAGAGATCGTGCAGGCCGGACCGCCACCACTGACCCGACTTGGACCGCGCCTCATCGAGGAACTGGGTGAAGCTGGCCTTGGGCAGCAGCTCGACATCCTCGGCGAACATGCAGAACAGCACGCGCATCAGGAACAGCGAGGTTTTCTCGATGCCGAGGGCGACCTCGAAATTGGCCCGTTCCCTGACGATGGCGCGTTCGTCCTGCTCGAGCTGTTCGGCGACGCGGCTCAGCCGCGCGGCGATGTCGCGGGTGACGGCGACCGCCTTCTTGCGCGGATCGACGCTGGCGGGATCGAGCCAGATGCCGACGAGCAGGGCGCGCACCGCCTCGTCGCGCAGCTGTTCCAGCGAGACGCGGTAATTCTGCTGGTCGGGGAAAAAGCCATAGCCGCGCCCGTCGCCGGTCCAGTCGAAATAAAACTCGAAGGCGCGGCCGATGTCGGCGACGATCAGGAACGGCGGCGGCTTGTGGCCGGTGGGCAGGGCGAGGCTGTAGCGTTCCGCCTGGATGCGCGCGTCGGTCATCAGCCGGTCGTAGCGCGGCGCGCGCTTGCCGGCGGCGCTGGTGTAGCCGGTGATGGCGCCGAACAGATCCCTGACCGGCTCCAGCACCTCGTCCGGCGGATCGGCGGGCAGCACCTCGCCGGGTTTCAGCTGGCTTTGCTTGGCCTCGAGGATAAAGCAATCGCGCTTGTAGAGGTCCATGCGCTTGTTGCTTTTGGACAGGAACACCGCTTCGGATCTGACCGGACCTTCGAACTGGTAGTCGCCCAGCTCTCCGCTGGCGCCGGGATCGGGGGTCGGCGCGCCCAGCAACTGCGCCAGCTCGGTCAGGAACATCTGATAGGTGGCGCGCTCCGCACCGCCGGGCTTGCCCCAGTATTTTCCGATGAAGCCCTCGATGTCCACGGT
>JAYVWX010000203.1:0-4969 GCA_043785715.1 Novosphingobium sp.
TGTTGTTGAAGATGATCGCGCCATCGCCCTTGCCGACGGCGACAAAGCCAGCGTTGAGCGTGCCGCCGCCGATTTGGGCAACGGCGCCGTTGACCAGCACAGTTTCACTGGTCGTTGTAATCCCACCAGTCGCGGTGTTGACGTTGGTCAACGTATCGCCTGCGGCATCGACCGTGATCGTGGTCACAGTGGCCGGCGCGATAACGCTCGTCGTCGCCGCATGCCCGCCCATCGGGAAGGCAACGGCGGCAATCGCCGTCGTCAGGTAAAGCGCGGCGCGGGTCTTGCGCAGGCTGGCGGTGGGGGCGCTGGTCAGGCCGGTATCACGTGAGATCATTATATTACTCCCTGTAAGTCTTGCACTACGCCCGAGGGCGGGATGTTTTGGAATTTCGATATTCGTTGGGGTTTGGCGGCGTGCTGTTGCCGCAAAAACTTACCAGTCGGTTAAAAGCGGCATCGGCAACGCAAAACAACCGCCGAGCACATGCTCTGCGGCCATGCACCCCAGCGGTGCGGTTCTGGTGAAAAACGGCATTCCCTCATTCGAAACCCCCTGCACCCATGCCGCTGCTGGCAGCACTTCGACCCTGATGACCGCGCAACCGGCTTTTCCTGCTTATGCATAAGCAGGCGGTTGGCAGCGCAATAGCACTAATTCACTCGCTGTAAATACAAACTGCGACGGCCCTGACAACCGTAAATCTTAAGCGCCGTCAAGCGAGTTGTGGACAAAACTGCATGCTTTTTTCGCGCGTTGCCAAAGAGTCACACTCGTCAGGCGGTCATGCAGAGCGCCGGATGGCGCCCCGGCGCAGCGAGGAAAGTTAATCTGTTGCCCGGAAAATCTGCGCTTTACCCGCCGCCTGGACGCCGCCTTTGCGATTCGCCGGCCTGCGGAGAGCAGCCATCTCCGGGCGGCCGATGCTCAGAGCGCAGCACCACCGGTTTCGCCCCACAGCGCCTCGGCCATGGCGTCGAGCTCGGTAAAGTCGGCCGCCTTGCCCAGCGGATCGTGGCGGTTGAGCGACAGCCGCCGGCGCACGGGATCGAGCAGCCGCCGGCGCAGCGCGCGCTGGAGCAGACGGAGCCGCATCAGCGCCTCGTCCAGCGCGACCTCCGGCGCTTTCAGCCGCAGCGCCGACCAGCTCGCCTCGACCTGGCCGACCCGCTGGATCACCAGGGCGTTGTAATCGCGGTGCGGGCCGCGGTGCAGCGGCAGGCCGATCCGCACCGCAGCGACATCGCTGGCCGGTAGCAGCAGGCCATTGGTGCGAAAATCGTCGAAGCCGATGCGATCGCGGCCGATGGCTTCGAACAGCGTGCCGCAGCAGCGCCGGCCGAGCAGCTGGCGGGGCAGGAGGTGGTGACGCTGCAGGCCGGGATCGTAATCGGGGGCGGCGCGCCGGTTGACCGCGCGGAAACTCAGCCGGTCGCGCGGCGCTACGGAGCGCAGGGTCATGCGTCGCGCCACAGCCTGACGGACCCGCCGTCCGACGCCGGCTCGGCGATCAAGGCTTCGCCGCGGGGGCCGGTCAGCGTTTCGCGCTTTTGAATCGGGCCGTGGCGGGTGAGGTGATCGATCATCCGCACCGCCAGTTTGACGGTCTCCGCCGCCGGCTCGCCGGGCCTTGGCTCGACCCGCAGTTCGTGACCGACGAAGAACGCCAGGCCCTGGCTTTCGACGACGCCGTCCGGCTGGCGCTCGACACCGCACAGTCCGAGAGCGGGAAAGACGCCGCCGCCGCGCCAGGCGGCGATAATCCGGGCGAAGTAATCGGGGTCCATCCAGCTGGCTGCCGGTTGCCAGCAGACGGCTTTGGGGCGCAGCTTCAGCGCCAGTTCGCTGGTCACCACCGCCATCGCCTTGACCACCGGGACCATGGCGCGCGCCCCGCCGATATGCGGGCCAGGGATGAGCGTGATCGCCTCCAGCTGGAGATCGGCTGCCAGGCGCGGCAGGCCGAAGTAGTGGCGGGCGGGCGGAACCGGGCAGGCCTCCCCCTCGGCCAGGCCGTGAAGATCGAAGGTCAAGCCGCTGGCGAGAAGTTCCAGCCACCCGTCCTGGGCGCCGCGCCGGTTGCTGATCCGGGCGACCGCTCCCTTGCCCTCGTAAGTTGGCGCGCCGGCTGCGGGCGGCGCGGCAAACAGGCGTTCGATATCGGCTGCGGATGGGCGTGTCCCAGCCGCGAACAGCAGGGACAGGCCAGCCGTTTCCGGCAAAGCTTCCCCATGTATTTCCCTGACGACCAGAACGACCCCCGTCAAACTGCAATGCCATCCTCTGGCATCAAGGTGTACGTCGAGTCCCCGCGGCGCCACTTGCTCCCGAATGGAGCAGACTCGTTAGAAAACTCCTAACCGCAAACCTTCACCAAGCAGGCCGCCGAGTTGGCGGCAAGCTGACAATTGATCGCTATTCAAACATTTCTCGGCGAGAATGGCCGCCGGTGTCTGCGCCCCAAGGTTGACGATCACCGGTTCGGCCACCCGCTTGAGCCGCCAGCCGGTGACGATCCGGTCGATCTGCGCCTGCGCGCCGCGCCCGTCCGAACCCGCGGCAATCGCCGTGCCGTAGGCGCGCCCCTCGATCCGTCCGAGCAGCGGGTAATAGGTCCGGTCGAAGAACTCCTTCATCGCGCCGCTCATCGATCCCAGATTTTCCGGACATACGAACAGATAGCCGCTCGCATCCAGCAGATCGCCGGCGCAGGCCTCATCCGCCGGGAGCAGGCGCGCGCCTTCTCCGGCCGCTTCGGCCGCCACCCCGGCCATGGCCCGCGCTGCGCCCGTCCGGCTGTGCCACACGATCAGCAGCATGAACTGACGTCACTCCTTCGCCGCCTGGACATTGCCGATTCGTCCTTTTCGTCTCTGGCGCCAGCGATAGGCTCCTGCACAGATTTGTCGATTTCCGCGCCGCCGCACAGCTATGCACCCGGTCGCCGATCGGCTAGCTGAGGCCCATGGCGTCGCGGGCTGCTTGCATATTCGGCATCGAGGAATCGCTGGGCGGCAAGGCCTGGCGCTGGCGCGGCGGCAATATGGATTTGTCGGGCGGCCCGGGCGGGCTGGACGACGATATCGTCACCCAGCTACTGCTCTCGCGCGGCATCCCGCGCGAGGATATCGAGCGCCAGCGCGCGCCCTCCCTGCGCGCATTCCTGCCCGATCCGTCCGAATTCCGCGATATGGACGCCGGGGCCGAACGCCTTGCCCAGGCCGTGCTGACCGGCGAGACGGTAACCATCTTCGGCGACTACGATGTCGATGGCGCGACGAGCGCGGCGCTGCTTATCCGGCTGCTTCGCGCGCTGGGCAACACCCCCCGCCCCTACATCCCCGACCGTCTGCTCGAAGGCTACGGCCCTTCGGCCGATGCGCTGGTGCGGATCGCTGGGGAAGGCAGCAGCCTGATCGTCACGGTCGATTGCGGCGCCATGGCGCATGAAGCACTGGAGGCAGCGCACGGTGCCGGGGCCGACGTGATTGTCGTCGATCACCATAAATGCTCGGCGGAGCTTCCCCGGGCGGTCGCGCTGATTAATCCCAACCGGCTCGACGAAGGCGACATCGGGGCGGCGCATGGCCATCTGGCGGCGGTCGGCGTGGCCTTCCTGCTGGCGATTGCAACCCTGCGCACGTTGCGCCAGCGCGGCTTTTTCACCGACCGGCCAGAGCCCGATCTGTTCGGCCTGCTCGATCTGGTCGCGCTCGGCACAGTCGCGGATGTCGCCGCGCTCCACGGACTCAACCGCGCGCTGGTGGCGCAGGGGCTCAAAGTCATGGCACGGCGCGAGAACATCGGCATGGCCGCGCTGATCGACAGCGCCAGGCTCACCCGGCCGCCGAGCTGCAGCGATCTCGGCTTCGCGCTGGGTCCGCGGATCAATGCCGGTGGCCGCGTCGGCGAAGCCAGCCTCGGCGTGCGCCTGCTGACCACCGAAGATCCCGATGAGGCCCGTGATATCGCCGCGCAGCTCTCCCGCCTCAACGAGGAACGCCGGGGGATCGAAGCGGTCGTTCAGGAAGAAGCGGAAGCGCAGATCGCCGGCCAGCACAACCGCGCCGTGCTGGTCCTCGCCGGGCGCGGCTGGCATCCGGGCGTGATCGGCATCGTTGCCGGGCGGATCAAGGAAAAGGCCGGCAAGCCGGCGCTGGTAATCGCGCTCGACGCGGATGGCGACGGCAATGGCAAGGGCTCCGGCCGCTCGATCCCCGGAGTCGACCTTGGCGCCGCAATTATTGCCGCGCAGCAGGCCGGGCTGCTGATCGCCGGCGGCGGCCACGCCATGGCGGCGGGGATGACAGTAGCGCCGGGCAAGGTCGAGGTGCTGGCCGACTGGCTCGATGCCCATCTCGGCGCGGCAGTGACCGCTGCCGGCGGACGCCAGGCGTTCAAGCTCGACCTCGCGCTGGCGCCCGGCGGACTGACGCCGGATCTTGTCACCCTGCTCGAAAGCGCCGGTCCGTTTGGCAACGGCTGGCCGGGTCCGCGCGTCGCCGTCGGCCCGGTGCGGCTGATCAAGGCGGATGTCGTCGGCACCAGCCATGTCCGGCTGATTGTTGCGGGTGAGGATGGCGGCCGCTTCAAGGGTATCGCCTTCCGGGCAGCCGAAAGCGTGCTCGGCCAGTCGCTGCTCCACGGCGCCCGCGCGCGCCGGTTCTGGCTCGCTGGCCGCGCCCGGATCGACGACTGGTCGAGCCGCCCCCAGGCCGAGCTGCACATCGAGGACGCCGCCTGGGCGGACTGACGGGATCGGCCGGACATCGCGCTTGACCCTCTTGACCGCCTTCCTTAAAGGCGCGGGCCTATCCGGCGCGAGCCGATACAATAAACGCCATCGGGTTCCTGCCGGCATGGCCCCTTCGTCTAGCGGTTAGGACGCGGCCCTTTCACGGCTGAAACACGGGTTCGATTCCCGTAGGGGTCACCATCGCTTCCCAGCCTCGCCCGGAATGGCTAAGC
>JAYVWX010000204.1:0-2836 GCA_043785715.1 Novosphingobium sp.
GGGGCGCAGGGTCTGGTCGAATTTCAGGGGGCGGCGCAGTTCGCCGTTGGCGCTCTTGACGCAGACCATGGCGCCGTCGGCCAGGCCTGCCGCCTCGGCATCCTGCGCGTTCATGAACACCTGCGGCGGATCGCGCAGGTCAGTGAGACGCGAGTTTTCGTGGTATTTCTGGCGTCGCGGGATGAGGATCAGCGACTTGGGCTCGTCGGCGCTCTCGCGTTGTTCAAGATCGCGCAATTGCCCGGCGAGCGGGGCCGGGGCCAGCCGCCAGCCGCCGACTTTCTCGTCGACGAAACGCTGCACCCAGCCAAACACCGGCGGATCGGTCATCAGGCGCTGCTGCTTCAGCTCAGCAAAATCGGTCTCGGATGAGCTCAGGATATATTCGAGGAAGCGGTCGTCGGTGCCCTGATCGAGATCGAAGCCGGGGAAGAAGTCCAGCCCCATGCGCCGACCCAGCTGGCCGACGATCCACCAGAAGGCCTTGCGCTGCCCGATCGGCTCCAGCACCGCAGGCGTATACTGACTGACCAGCAGCGGGAACGAGGTGTCGGTGACATAAGTCATGTCGGCGCGTTCGAGCTGGTCCTTACACGGCAGCACGTGGGTGGCGATATCGGTGGTGCGGGTGTGGCGGACGTCGAAGGTCGCCAGAACCTCTAGCTGCTGCAGTGCCGCGTAAGTCTTGCCGGTTTCGGGAAGACAGACTTCGAGATTGCCGCCCCACACCATCATCGCGCGCAAGTGCCCGGCTGCGATTTCGTCGGGAATGGCGGCGCAGGGGTATTCGCCGCCGGTGCCGCGCAGTTCCGGGCGGCTTTCCGGGCCGGGCCGCTGCCAGCCTGCCTCCGGGGCGGCGGGAAAGTCCTTGCGGTCCTTGCGGTTCATGCGGCCGGGATTGATCCAGGCCCCGCCTTCGCGGTCGAGCGATCCAGTAACGGCCATCAGTGCCAGGCTGAGCCACTGGGTGACATTGCCGGCGCGCTGCATGGTGACGCCGGTACCGGCCTCGACTGATAGCCGCCCGGCCTTGCGGATTGCCGCGACGAAAGCCTCCAGTTCCTGCGGCGCGACGCCTGCAATTGCGCTGGTCCGTGCGAGTGTGAACCGTTCGACTGCCGCTTTCAGCCCTTCGACATTCTGGGTGTGCTGCGCAATGTAGTCGCGGTCGGCACCGTCAATCAGCAGTTCGCGGATGGCGTATCCCAGCACCGCATAGTCAAGGCCGGGGCGGGGCGCGATGTGACCGTCCGAGCGTTGCGCAGTTTCGCTGCGGCGCGGATCGAGCGTCCACAGCTGCGCCCCGTGCGCGCGCATTTCGCGCATCGCGGCACTGGGCGCGTGCATGTTGATGGTGCGGGTATGCGAGATTACCGGATTGGTGCCGACGAAGATCACCATTTTCGTATTCTGGAGATCGGCCCTCGGTTCGAGCCCGGTGATCCCGGTGACCAGTTCGGCTGCCAGCGCCTTGGCGACGCTGTCGATGGTCATGTCGCTGTAGGCTGAGGGCGTCTTTATCGTGCCAAGGAAGGCGAGCAGGCTGTAAAAGCCGCTGGCATCGAGATAGCCGCCCCCGCCGATAAATGTGCCGACTCCCCGCAGACCCGCGCTGGCGGTGATCGCGGTCAGTTTGGCCGCAAGGTCATCCAGCACATGATCCCAGCTCGCTTCGCGCAACACCCCGTTTTCGCGGATCATCGGCACTTCGAGCCGCTCGGCGCGGTGGTGATCAAAGCCCAGCGCGCGGCCCTTGGGGCAGGTGTAGCCCTTCGAGACGGGATGGTCCTCGTCGGCGCGGACCTTGACCACCTGATCGCCATCGATCGTGACAATGATGCCGCAGCCAGAGCCGCAGATGCGGCAATAGGATTTTTTCTCTGTCACGGTCATGCCAGCTTTCCCCTCATTATCCGGCATCTCTGCGGATGCCATTGGCGGAAGCGGATGGGAATCGAACCCACCGTCCGCTGTTCGCGGACCACCGGTTTTGAAGACCGGGGCAGCCACCAGACTGCAATCGCTTCCGTTTGATGGTGGCTAGCCCAATTCCGCGCCCGTCGCATTGAGAAACATTGCCCAGAAGCTCCAGAATCCGATCACAGCTGTGCATTCGACCGCGCCACGCTCGCCCCAGCGGGCCTTGACCCGGTCGAACAAGACCGGGGGGACATCGCCGCTGGCGACGGCATGGGCATAGGCAATGGTCAGTTTCTGCTCGTCGTCGAACAATGCGCTGGCCTGCCAGGCGGGGAGCGCGGCGATCTGTTCGTCGGAGAGCCCGGCGGCTTTGGCATTGGGCAGGCGCGAGCGGAAGCCGTAGTCGGACTTGAATTGCAGGTTGGCGGCGAGGATCGCCAGCTCGCGCAGGTCGGTGCGCTGGCTCCAGCCGAGATCGAGCGCCATCAGTTTGCTGACGCCGGCGAGTGCCGAGGCCAGTTTCGGGCTATGCGCGGCAATTGCGATGCCGGCGTGGAATTTGTTGATTTCGGGATCTGGATTGCCGGGGAACATCGCGGCGAACAGCGCGGCGAGGGCGGCGCTGGTGGCCTCGTCCGGCGTGCCAGGATAGTCGCCCGGCCGGTTGATCGTGGTGACGCGCGCCATTTTTTCCTCCTCACCCTTCCTGGCGAAGGGTGTGACAATTCCGCTTGTGTTTCATTCGCTGCCAATTGCTATATCACTATCATGCAAGGCGGAAACAGCCGCAAATGGAGAGGTGATGTCGGCAGTTCAGACCATGCGCGGTGCAATCGATTCCAGCCAGCTTGGCCGGGTGCTGGTGCACGAGCACATCTTTGTGATGAATCCAGAATTCGTGGCGAATTACCGGCTC
>JAYVWX010000205.1:0-2256 GCA_043785715.1 Novosphingobium sp.
CCGCGCGCCGAATAGTGCTCGAGCGGAGCGGATGCGGAACGGTCGAAGCGCGGATCACTTTTGCCCATGGAAGAGCCCCATGCGCTGCTCGACCGTGAGAAGAATTTCGTCGCGCGTTTCGGGCGCCTGATGACGCAGGAGGACATCGACCGCGGCTTGGGTGAACTCGGTGGTGGTGGCGATCCGGCTGAGGCTGGCGGACCCGTCGTTCCGGGTCAGATAGTGGCCGATGGCATCGCGGATAACCGCATTTCGCGTGATGCCCCGATCGCGCGATATGGCAGTGATCTGGCTGTAAACGTCGGCCGGCATTGCCAGCGTAGTTCGAATAACGGGTTTGTTCATACCAGCTTCCGTTTGGAGGACGGATGCTGGTGGGGCTTGCGTAAGGCCCGCAGACAATGCCGTGCGTCGTTGTTGGAGTCAAGGTGACACCTCTGTGAACGACCCTGCGCATCACTATGATGACTTGTCTGGGACTTGATGCGCCTGGAAATCGGCGGAAATAAGCCATTGGCGAAATCCGGGCATCAAAACGATGCCATGAGCATCATATTGGTGCCCATGATAACGCCTTGATTTATTGGCGGAAACAATGGCGCGACAGCGCATACGGTGTGCTTCCCTTCCCCCTCGATCGCGGCCCATCCGACGTTGTTTGGGGCTTTTCCAGTTCTGGTTGATTCGGCTTGCCGGTGGGGCTGGATTGCCTTTCAGGGCAAGCGATCATCCGGGCCTGCCACGCTGCGAATTGGGGCTGGTCACGCCTCGCGGCTTGGCGAATAACGTGCCGGGGACATCTGCGCCAGGGCGCGGCATGACAGGGGGACAGACGATGGCCAAGGCAAAGACAGCGAATGCGGCGCTCGCCAAACTTGCGCAGAATCGCGAAGCGATCCGCGCTCAGGCGGCGGCGCTCGATGCGGAAGAAAAAACGCTGCGCAAGGCCTTGGCGCGCGAGGTCGCGGAGCTTCTTGGCGCAGCCTTTGGCCGTCACGATCTGGGGGAGATTTCCAAGGGCGACGCGACGCGTTTTGCAAAGGTCGTGGCGGCGCTTGGTTTTGCCGGTGCCTTGGCCCGGCTCGAAGCCAAATGAATATTCCAGACCTGCTCGAACATGCGCCGGTCAAACGGGCGCTGGCCGATCCGGCAACGCGCTATTGGCTGCGCGATTTGTTGATTTCGGCAAGCTCGCGCGATCCGGTCGACACGCTCGCCGATCTGGATATTGCGCGCGATCTTCTCGCCTCCTATCTCGGCGCGCTTGTCGCGCCCCATCTTCACCGCGCAGCCGCAAGCCAATCGCCCGATGGTCCCTAGGCCATCGGGCAATATTTTTGGTCACTGGCTCCCTGGCTGCCGCGCCCTTCCTCGGTCCATACCGCGCCGCATCAAGCGGCGCGGTAGGTTCTCCATCAAGCGGCGCGGCGCGTTCCGGGCTGGACCTCCTCGCGGTGGAAAATGGTGACGGGAACGCCAGCCTCGCGCATCCGCTCGGCAAGGTTGGCCTGAACGCCTGAACCTTCGCAAATGATCGCTTCGACCGGCTGCAAGTCGATTAGCAATCTGTTACGCTTGAAGGGTGCTGCGTTGCCGTGGGAGCGGTTCAACCGGAAGGCGATCAGCGGCACCTCGCGCGATGCTGCCCAAGCGGCGGCGATGGCGTCAACGCCTTTGCCCTGCGCGGTGGTCGCCAGCGTCATTGAGGGAACGCGGATTTTGAGCAAGTCGAGCCGCGCCCAAATCCGTTCATGATCGGCCCATTCCTGCCCTCCCGAAATAACCACAATCGGACCGGTCGGGGCCAGCTGCTCGCGGCGCGCTTTGGCGCGCGATGCGAGGAAGTCGCGGGCGTCGATCTGGCTTGCGGTCAAGGCTGACGATACGCGCGAACCGCGAAGCGCGCTGAACGGGTGTCCTGCCTCGGCGCGGTAGACCTCGCCTGCATGGTCGCGCATACATTCGACGGCTTCGCGAACCTCGGCCAGCGACTGGCAAAGCATCTGCTTTTCTTCCAGTTCGGTTGCATGAATCTCGCCGGTGTCGGTGATCCGTGCGAAGTCTCCAAGCGCCTGCGCGGCGCTGTCTTCCTGGCTCTCGATCTGGCGGGCGACAACGTGAAAGCTGTTGACAATGCCCCATGCGATACGTTGGGCGATGGGCTGCATCCGGGTATCGTTCATCAAGCAAAAGAGCTCGCCGATCATCGCTTGAACGCACTGCTGCGCGGCGAATGGCTCGGGCATGTCGGCGCTG
>JAYVWX010000206.1:0-4379 GCA_043785715.1 Novosphingobium sp.
ACCACTAGCAACTATATGACTCTAGTGGATTTCAAGATTTTGACATTCGCAAACTGAGATTGCGGCTAACGGGATGCGAATGTCAAAATCAATCCACTAAAGGCGCTATCATGAATGCACCCTTTCCCGAGAGCCGGTCCACTGCCGGCCAATTGCCGCTCAAGCTGCTGGTCGCCGCGCCGCACGGGTTTTGCGCCGGCGTCGACCGCGCCATTGCCATCGTCGACCTGGCGCTTGAGCGGTATGGTTCGCCGGTCTATGTCCGGCACGAGATCGTCCATAACCGCTACGTCGTCGATGGGCTGAAAGCCAAAGGCGCCATCTTCGTCGAGGAACTGAGCGAAGTGCCAGACGGGGCCACGGTGATCTTCTCCGCCCACGGCGTGCCGAAGCTGGTGCCCGCCACTGCTACGGCCCGCGGCCTCGAATGGCTCGATGCGACCTGCCCGCTGGTGAGCAAGGTGCACCGCCAGGCGGAGCGCCAGATCGAGGCGGGACGCCACATCCTGTTTGTCGGTCACAAAGGCCACCCGGAAGTCATCGGCACCTTTGGCCAGGTGCCGGAGGGGACGATGACATTGGTTGAAACCCTGGAGGATGTTGCCGCGCTCGACTTCCTCCCTGACGAGCCGCTCGCCTTTTTGACCCAGACCACGCTGTCGGTCGACGATACGGCGGACGTCGTCGCCGCGCTCCATCGGCGGTTCCCGGGCATTGCCGGACCAAAGGCGGATGACATCTGCTACGCGACATCCAATCGGCAGGCCGCGGTCAAGGCGATCGCGGCGGAATGCCAGCTGGTTTTGGTAATCGGTGCGCCCAACAGTTCCAATTCGCGGCGGCTGGTCGAAGTCGCCGAACGCTGCGGCACAAGCGCCCGGTTGATCCAGCGGGCTGCGGAGATCGATCCGGCCTGGCTGGAAGGCGTTTCCGTGCTCGGCCTTACCGCCGGCGCGTCCGCCCCCGAATCGCTGGTGCGCGAAGTGGCTGCCCGGCTGGGTGAACTGCGCAAGGTCCAGGAGGAAGTGGTCACCACCGCCGAGGAAAACATGGTGTTCAAGCTGCCGCGCCAATTGGCCGATTAGGCGGCGGCCATGGCGGTTTACACCCAGCTCGGCGCGGAAGCGCTGGCGGAGATCGTCGATGCTTTCGGCGTTGGTCAATTGCGCTCCGCCAAGGGGATTGCCGAGGGCGTCTCAAACAGCAACTGGCTGATCGAGACCTCGGGCGCGAATGGCGGCGGCGCACGATTCATTTTGACCATGTACGAGCAGCGCGTCGAGGTCAGCGACCTGCCGTTTTTTCTGGGACTGCTCGACCACCTTGCCGATCGCGGCTGCCCGGTCCCGCGAACGATCCACGATGGCCAAGGCCAGGCGTTCCGCTATTACGGCGGCAAGGCGCTGGCGCTGATCGAATTCCTGCCGGGCGTTTCAGTCAGCGCGCCGACGCCGGCCCAGGCGCTTGCGGTCGGCGGTGCGCTCGCGCGCCTTCATCTGGCGGCGGCGGATTTCACGCCGCAGCGTGCCAACGGCCTTGGTCCGCCGGCATGGCGAGCGCTGGCACGGGCTTGCGGGACCGAGGGCCTCACCTCGATCCACCCCGATCTGGCGGCGCTGGTCGAGCGCGAATTGGCGCTGATTGCCCGGACCTGGCCGGCGGATTTGCCGCGCGGCATAATTCATGCCGATCTGTTCCCCGACAACGTGCTGATGCTCGACGACAAAGTGACCGGCCTGATCGACTTCTACTTCGCCTGCAACGACGTCACCGCTTACGACGTCGCCGTGACACACGCAGCATGGTGCTTCAGCGCCGATGGTTCGCGCTTCGATCCGGCATTGTCCCGGGCCTTGCTGGCGGGCTACAATGCAGTCCGGCGGCTAAAACCGGCGGAGCGCGGCGCGCTGCCGCTGCTGGCGCGCGGCGCGGCGATGCGCTTCCTTTTGACCCGGGCCTATGACTGGATGAACACCCCGGCGGGCGCGCTGGTCACCCGCAAAGATCCCATGGCCTTTGCCCGCCGGCTTGAATTTTATGCCAACCCGGTCAATGGAGCAATCTTCGGCATATAACGACAGACGGTATCAATCCCTTGACACCAATTGACATCTTTACCGATGGCGCCTGCAAGGGCAATCCTGGCCCCGGCGGCTGGGGCGCGATCCTGCGGATGGGCCGGCACGAAAAGGAGCTTAGCGGCAGCGAGCCCGCGACCACCAACAACCGCATGGAAATGACCGCCGTCATTCGCGCGCTCAATGCGCTGACCGAAAGCTGCGAGGTCAGGCTGCACACCGACAGCCGCTATGTCATCGATGGCATGACCAAATGGATCGAGGGCTGGAAGCGCAAGGGCTGGATCAACGCCAGCAGGCAACCGGTGCGCAACGCCGACCTGTGGCACGAGCTGATCGAGGCGGCACAGCGGCACCGCGTTCAATGGGAATGGGTGCGAGGCCATAACGGCCATGCCGAGAACGAGCGCGCGGACCGACTCGCCAGCGATGCGGCAAAGTCAGTCGTCGGGTAAATCAGCCAAATCTCGACGGTGCATAAGCCGCCGGATCGATCTCGCCGCCCGCCTCACCCCGCAGCAGCCGCGCCGCCAGCCGCGCGGAGGCCGGCGCGGTCTGGATGCCGAAGCCGCCCTGCCCGGCGAACCAGAAGAACCTTGGCACGTCCGGATCGAAACCGAACACCGGCAGGCGGTCCGGCGCGAAGCTGCGCAGGCCGGCCCATGTGTGCTCGACCCGCTCGAATTGCCAATCGACCACCGACTCCAGCCGGGCAATGGCCGAGGCGACGTCGATTGCGTCCGGCGCGGCATCGCAGGGGACACTTGGCGTCTCGTCGTGCGGGCTCAGCCATAGCCGGCCAGCCTCCGGCTTGAAATAGAAGGTCTCGGCAATGTCGAGCACCAGCGGCAAATCCCGGGGTACGGCGGGAGTTACACGCAGCTGGGCGATTGTGCGGCGAAACGGCGCAATTCCCAGCGGGCGCGCGCCAGCGATGTGCGCCACTGCGTCGGCCCAGGCACCCGCGGCATCGACGAGGATGTCGCTGGCGATTTCCCGCCCATCCGCGAGGGTCAAACACCAGCCCATCGCGCCGGTTCGCGCCCCGGCCAGCTGTGCCGAACACTGGATTTCAGCCCCACCGCGCCGCGCCCGGCTGAGATAATGGTGATGTAAGCCGGCAACGTCGATATCGCAGCAATCAGCCTCAAACGCGCCAAGCGTCCAATCGGCTCGCAGCCCCGGCACCCGCGACGCGATTGCCTCGCGCTCCAGCATCTCGACCCTGACTCCCAAGGCGGCAAAGCGGCTGGCGAACGCAGCGAGCCGGGTTGCCTGCCCGGCGCGGGCCAGGGTCAGCGCCCCGCGCGAGGTCAAAAAACCATTGTCCCTGAGATAAGCTCCCGAAGCCGTGGTCAGCGGCTGGACCCCCGGGCCGCCGTAGCTTTCCGTCCAGAACGCGGCGGAACGCCCGGTGGCATGATAGCCTGGCTGCGGCTCGGCTTCGAGCAGGACCACGCGCGCGCCGCCCACCAACTCCGCTGCAAGCGAGGCGCCAGCCATTCCCGCACCGACGATGGCGATGTCGAAGTGCTGCGCCACCGGTGTCACGCCGGTGCCGCAGCGGCGCGGTCGAGGAATTCGTCGATAGCCGCGAGCGCCCGGTCGCGGATTGGGTCTATTTCCCGAAGGAGTTCGTGCCGCGCGCCGGGGCCGAAGCGGACAAGCTCGGCATGGGGCAGGCGCTCCGCCGCCCGCTCGATCGCCCGAATATCGACCAGCCGGTCGCGGTCCACGGCAAGGATCAGCACCGGCTGTTGTACCTGCTCGAGCAGGCCCGGCAACTTCAGTGCGCGCATCGATCCATAGGCGCTGGCTACCCAGCCCCAGCTTCCCGGACCCATCGCGATTTCCGGGCGCGCCTCGCGCCACCATAGCTCGTCGGCATATCGCGGCTCATCCTGGGTGAGCAGGCTAATCCGATTCGCCGGCAGGGCGCGCGGCTTTTCGCCCCATTTCCACGCCGCCCGCCGCGGATCACCGATTGCTGCCATCAGCCGCGCGGCGGCATGGATCAGCCCGGCCGGCATGCGATGATTGTTCAAGCCGAGCATCGGCGCGATCAAAACCGCGGCATCGGCGCCAAGCCGCCCCTCGGCCAGTGCCCGCAGCACAAGGTGGCCGCCCATAGAATGGCCGAGGATGACATGCGGCCGCGGCGTCGATTGCTGCCATTGCTGCCAGAAGGCGCCGATGTCCTCGATCCAGATCGTGAAGTCGCTGACATGGCCGGTAAGCGCGTCCTGGCCGAGCCTTCCCGAGCCGGCCTGCCCGCGCCAGTCCGCCGCAGTGACCTGCCAG
>JAYVWX010000207.1:0-9415 GCA_043785715.1 Novosphingobium sp.
TTGGCGAAGCGCAGCGCGAGCAGGTTCTGCACGGTTTCCTTGCCCAGATAATGGTCGATCCGGAAGATGCGGTTTTCGGGAAAGGCACGGGCGACGGCGTCGTTGATCTGGCGGCTGCTCTTGAGATCGGTGCCCAGCGGCTTCTCCAACCCGATCCGCACCCGCTCCCCGGCCAATCCGCTGGCGGCGAGGCCGGCGATGGTCGGCTCGAACAGCGACGGCGCAGTCGACAGAAAAATGGCCAGCCCGTTCGCCTCCGGACCGACCTTCTGCGCCAGCGCCCCGAAGCTGTCCGCTTGCGAGGCGTCGAGCAGCTGGTAGCTCAGCCGTTCGAGGAACCCTTCGATCGCCGGCCTGCGGTGCTCGGGCAGATATTTCTCCAGCGCCTCGCGGGCGAAGGCGCGGTAGCTGGCGTCGTCACGCGGCGAGCGCGCGGTGCCGACGATCTTCAGGTCTTCCGCCACCAGCCGGTCGGCGTGGAGCGCGCACAGCGACGGCAGCAGCATCCGCTGCGCCAGATCGCCGGTCGCGCCGAAGATCAGCAGCCGGTCGGCAACGAACTTCATGGCGTTTGGCTCATGCCGGTCTCCAGCGTAGTGGACGTCTTCGCCAAGCGTTCGGCAACCGCCGCCACCGTCGGGGTCAAAGCCGCGCGATCGGCAGTGAGCAACTGGGCCTTCATCCGCGGGTCCCAATACAGGTGGATATGCTTGGCGGTGGCGGCAATGGCCTCTTCCGCGCCGCCAGCGGCAAAATTGCGGGCGATCTGGTCGGCCATGTAGGCGAGGCGCTTCAACTCCATTATTCGGCCGGCTCCGCCGCCACGATCCGCCGGGACCGCGCGGTAAGCTCGGCATAGTCCTCTTGCCATTCGCTCGGCCCGTTGGACGGCGCGACCTGCACTGCGGTCACCTTGTATTCGGGACAATTGGTCGCCCAGTCGGAGAATTCGGTGGTGACGACATTGGCCTGTGTCTCGGGGTGGTGGAACGTCGTGTAGACCACGCCCGGCGCAACCCGGTCGGTAACCTCGGCGCGCAAGGCGGTGGCGCCGGTGCGGCTGGCGAGGCGGACCCAGTCGCCGGTCTTGACCCCGCGGTTTTCGGCGTCGGCGGGATGAATTTCCAGCAGGTCCTCCGCGTGCCAAGCGGTGTTCGCCGTGCGCCGGGTCTGCGCGCCGACGTTGTAGTGGCTGAGGATACGCCCGGTGGTCAGCAGCAGCGGAAAACGGGGCCCGGTCTTCTCGTCGGTCGGCACGTAATCAGTAATGACGAACTTGCCACGCCCGCGCACAAACCCGTCGATGTGCATGATCGGCGTGCCATCCGGCGCCGCCTCGTTCACCGGCCATTGCAGCGATCCGGCCGCCTCCAGCCGGTCGAACGAGACCCCGGCAAAGGTCGGAGTTAGCCGGGCGATCTCGTCCATGATCTGCGACGGGTGGGTGTAGTTCCAGTCCAGCCCCATCGCGTTGGCCAGTGCCTGCGTCACCTGCCAATCCTCCAGACCATTCACCGGCTCGATTACCTTGCGAACCAGCTGGATGCGGCGCTCGGCATTGGTGAAGGTGCCGTTCTTCTCGAGGAAACTGGAGCCCGGCAGGAAGACGTGGGCGTAATTGGCGGTCTCGTTGAGGAACAGGTCGTGGACGATCACGCAGTCCATCGCCGCCAGTCCGGCAGCGACGTGGTGGGTGTTCGGATCTGACTGCAGGATATCCTCGCCCTGGATGTAGATCGCCTTGAAGCTGCCATCGACCGCCGCGTCGAGCATGTTGGGGATGCGCAGGCCCGGCTCGGGGTCGAGCGCAACGCCCCAGTCGGCCTCGAACAGCGCGCGGGTGGCCGCGTCCGAAATGTGGCGATAGCCGGAAAGTTCGTGCGGGAAGCTGCCCATGTCGCAGGCGCCCTGGACGTTGTTCTGCCCCCGCAGCGGGTTCACCCCCACGCCGGGCCGGCCAATGTTGCCGGTCGCCATGGCGAGGTTGGCGATCGCCATCACGGTGGAGGAGCCCTGGCTGTGTTCGGTGACGCCCAGCCCGTAATAAATCGCGCCGTTGCCGCCGGTGGCGAACAGGCGGGCGGCGCTGCGCAGTTCGGCGGCGGGGACGCGGGTAACGGCTTCGAGCACCTCGGGACTGTGGCGCTCCTCCGAAACGAACCGCGCCCAATCCTGGTATTCATCCCAGTCGCAGCGCTCGCGGATGAACGCCTCGTCGGCCAACCCTTCGGTCACGATGACATGGGCCATGGCTGTCAGCACCGCGACATTGGTCCCGGGCTGGAGCGCGAGATGGTGCGCCGCCTCGACATGCGGCATGCGCACTAGATCGATCCGGCGCGGGTCGATAACGATCAGCTTCGCGCCCCCATCTACGTTCAAATCGGGCCGCAAGCGCCGCTTCATCATGCTGGCGAACACCGGATGCGCATCGGTCGGGTTGGCGCCCATGACCAGGATCACGTCCGACTGCATCACGCTGTCGAAATCTTGCGTCCCTGCCGAGGTGCCAAACGTGGCCTTCAGCCCGTAACCGGTCGGCGAGTGGCAGACGCGGGCGCAGGTATCGACATTGTTGGTGCCGAAACCGGCCCGCACCAGCTTCTGGACGAGGAAGGTTTCCTCATTGGTGCAGCGGCTCGAAGTGATGCCGCCAAGCGCGCGCGCGCCGTATTGCGCCTTGATCGCCGTCAGCCGGGCGGCGGTGAAAGCCAGCGCCTCGTCCCAGCCGACCTCGCGCCAGGGCTGGTCGATCGCCTCGCGGATCATCGGCGATGTCACCCGGTCCCGGTGATTGGCATAACCCCAGGCAAACCGGCCCTTGACGCAGCTATGCCCGTGATTGGCCTTGCCGTCTTTCCACGGCACCATCCGCACCAGTTGCTCGCCGCGCATTTCCGCGCGGAAGGTGCAGCCGACCCCGCAATAAGCGCAGGTGGTGACGACCGCCCGCTCAGGCTTGCCGATTTCCTTGACTGCCTTTTCCTGCAACGTCGCGGTCGGGCAGGCCTGGACGCAGGCGCCGCAGGAAACGCATTCGCTGGAGAGGAAATCGTCACTCGCCTGCCCGGCGCTGACTTTCGAGGCGAAACCGCGCCCCGCGATGGTCAGCGCGAAAGTCCCCTGCACCTCGTCACAGGCCCGCACGCAGCGCGAGCAGGCGATGCATTTGCTCGGGTCGAAATCGAAATAGGGGTTCGAACTGTCGGTAGCCAGGCCGAGGTGATTATCGCCCGCGTATCCATAGCGCACATCGCGCAGGCCGACGGCGGCGGCTTGATCTTGCAACTCGCAGTCATTGTTGGCCGAGCAGGTGAGGCAATCGAGCGGATGGTCGGAGATGTAAAGCTCCATCACTCCCCGGCGCAATTTGGCGAGCCGCGGCGTCTGGGTGCGCACCGCCATGCCGTCGGCCACCGGCGTGGTGCAGCTGGCCGGGGTGCCTTTCATCCCGTCGATCTCGACCAGGCACAGGCGGCAGGAGCCGAACGCGGCCAGGTTGTCGCTGGCGCACAGCTTGGGGATCGCGGCTTCCGCCAAGGCGGCAGCGCGCATCACCGAGGTGCCGGCGGGCACCGTCACCGCGCGCCCGTCGATGGTCAGCGTGAACTTGGTGTCCGAGAGGACTTCGGGGGTGCCAAAATCGGGCTGGGGCTCATAGCCCACGGCGCTTCTCCAGAGCGGCCAGATCGGCCGGTGTGTTGATGTTAGCAGGAATCGCGGGCGAATTCACCGCCCTTGCGCCGATCGCCTCGGCGAACTGGCGCATCGAATGGCGGCCCTCGCCGGTGAGGATCGCCTCGATCGCTTCCAATGCGCTGGCAGGCCACAGGCCGATCACCGGCTGCTGCGAGATGTAGGCCGGCGCGGGTGCGAGCAGTTCGGGCAAACCCTCGGGCAGCAGCGCGGAATCGACGCCGCAGGTCAGCACCGCCTCATAGCCGTCGTCGCGCGCCAGATGCAGCGCGGCGGCAATCCCGGCGAGCGGACCCATGCCGGGGCGCGGCCAATCGGGCAAAGTCGGCGCGGGCGCGGTCTCCCTACCAACGACGACGACATATTCGCACCAGCCCGACAGCGCATCGACCGCGCGGGCGATCAGAGTGTGACCGCCGAATTCGGCCAGCGCCTTGTCGCTGCCGAAGCGGGTGGACAGGCCCCCGGCGAGGACGGCGCCGAGGATCACAGTGTTGCTTGGGGCGGGGAAGGGATGACGGGATTGGTGGTCATGAAAAATCCTCCGGCCAATGTTTCAGTGCACTCAGCACCGGATAGGGCGTAAACCCGCCCAGCGCGCAAAGTGAGCCATATTTAAGCGTTTCGCACAAGTCTTCCAGCAGGGCGATGTCCTCCTCCCGGCTGCGCGCCGCCTTGGGCGCATTGTGCATCTGCGGCAGCGTGCCGACCGGATCGGGCAAAGAGCCTGGCCGGCGAATCCGGTCGATCAACTCCACGCCCCGGACCGAGCCGATCCGGCACGGCGTGCATTTGCCGCAGCTCTCCGCCGCGCAAAACTGCATGGCGAAGCGCGCCATTTTGCCCATGTCCGCGCTATCGTCGAACACCACCACCCCGCCATGGCCGATCAGCGCATCGGCCCCGGCATAGGCTTCATAGTCGAACGGCAGGTCGAACTGGTCAGGGTGGATATAGGGCCCCAGCGGCCCGCCGACCTGCACCGCCTTGACCGGACGGCCGGAAGCCGTGCCGCCGCCGATGTCATGGACCAGTTCGCGCAGGGTGATGCCGAAGCCGGTCTCGAACAGCCCGCCGTGCTTGATATTCCCGGCCAGCTGGATCGGCATGGTGCCCTTCGAGCGGGCGATCCCGAGCCTCTCGTAAAGCGCTGCGCCGCCCGCCGAGAGGATATGCGGCACGGCCGCCAGCGTCAGCACATTGCTGACCAGTGTCGGGCAGCCGAACAGGCCGGAGATCGCCGGGACCGGCGGCTTGGCCCGGACCTCACCGCGCTTGCCCTCGAGCGAATTGAGCAAGGAGGTTTCCTCGCCGCAGACATAGGCGCCGGCCCCCACGCGAACCTCGATGCGGAAGGGCGAAATGCGCCCCTCGGCCAAAACTAAAGCCGAGTTGAGCTTGGCGATTGCGTGGGGATATTCGCTGCGAATGTAGATGTAGCCCTGCCCGGCCCCCACGGCATGGGCGGCAATTGCGATGCCTTCGATCAGGACGAAGGGGTCACCCTCCATCAGCATGCGGTCGGCAAAGGTGCCGCTGTCGCCCTCGTCGGCATTGCAGACGATGTACTTTTTTGCGCCTGCGGTTCCGGCGACGGTTTGCCACTTGATCCCGGCGGGAAACCCAGCCCCTCCCCGCCCGCGCAGACCGGATTGGGCTACCTCGGCGATGATCTGTGCCGGGGTAAGCGAGCGGGCGCGGCCAAGTCCCGCCCAGCCGCCGGTTGCGGCGTAGTCTTCAAGGCTGAGCGGACGGGTGCGGCCCGCGCGCGCGAATGTCAGCCGCTGCTGGCGGGCGATGAAAGGGTGCTCGGCGATCCGGCCGATGCACAAATCCTCCCCGAGCTTGTCTCGGGGAGGTGGCAGCGCGTCAGCGCTGACGGAGGGGCATTCCCCTCCACCACCCGCTACGCGGGCGGTCCCCCTCCCCGAGACAAGCTCGGGGAGGATTTTAGTGAGATCAGCTAACTTGCCAAACTCGCCACCCCCCGCCATATGCCCTGCCGGGAGTTCGGGCGGACGTTTGCGTTCGCCAACCTGGTCAGATCCGGAAGGAAGCAGCCACAACGATTTGCGGCGGGTCGCCCGGCTCCTTTTTCCCTGACAATTTCGGTGCAAGCCCCTAGGTGTCGCCGATGGGCGATTCACCCGACATTTTTGGCGAAATGCCGCTGGACGATGGCGAAGCCGCGCCCAGCGTCGCCGAGCTTGAAGCCGCTGGGCAATCCGCGCTGTTCGGCGCGCCGGAAGCTAAACCGGCGCCGGCAGCCAGCGCCCAGCCCTACCGCGTCCTCGCCCGCAAATACCGCCCGCAGACCTTCGCCCAGCTGATCGGCCAGGACGCCATGGTCCAGACTTTGGGCAATGCGATAAAACGCGACCGGCTGGCGCATGCCTTCCTGATGACCGGCGTGCGCGGGGTCGGCAAGACCACCACCGCGCGGCTGATCGCCAAGGCGCTCAACTGCATTGGGCCGGATGGGCAGGGCGGGCCGACGATCGATCCTTGCGGGCGGTGCGAGCCCTGCGTCGCCATCGCCGAGGGGCGGCATATCGACGTCATCGAGATGGACGCGGCCAGCCACAATGGGATCGACGATGTTCGCGCGATGACCGACGCCGTGCAATATTCGTCTGTCTCGGCACGTTACAAGATCTACATTATCGACGAAGTGCACATGATGTCGAAGCCCGCCTTCAATGCGCTGCTCAAGACGCTGGAAGAACCGCCGCCGCATGTGAAGTTCCTGTTCGCCACCACCGAGGCGGACAAGCTGCCGGTGACGGTGCTCTCGCGCTGCCAGCGGTTCGACCTGCGCCGGATCGCCGCGCCGATGCTGGCCGACCATTTCGCTGGCATCTGCAAAGCCGAAGCGGTCGAAGCGGATGCGGAGGCGCTGGCGATGATCGCGGCGGCTGCGGAAGGCTCGGTGCGCGACGGCTTGTCGATCCTCGACCAGGCGATTGCGCATGCGGATCTGGGCGGGGAAGGGCGGGTGACCGCGGCGCAGGTGCAGGAAATGCTCGGCCTTGCGGACAAAAGCGTCCAGCGGGCCTTGTTCGGCGCGCTGCTAGCCGGGGAAGGGCGTGCGCTGCTCGATCTTGTCGCGCATCAGTTCGCGCTCGGCATAGAACCGCTGGCGCTGCTGCGCGGGGCGATGGAACTGACCCACCGGATAACAGTCGCGCAGCTAGGGCAGGGCGACATCGACCCCGCCTCCGCCGAGGAACGCACGGCGGTCGAGGGTTGGGCCAAGGCGCTGTCGCCGGGGCAGCTGCACCGGTTGTGGCAGTTGCTGCTCAAGGGGCATGATGAGGTGCGGACCGCGCCCGATCCGCTGGTCTCAGCGCAAATGGCCTTGCTGCGGGTGATGCACGCCGCCGATATGCCCGATCCCGGCAGTCTGGTGAAGCGGCTGGAGGAATTGGCTGCACGGCCTGCCGCCGCCGGCACCCCGGTGAGCACCGACCCGCTTGGCGCTGCTCCAGAGCCGGTCGCGCCGCCGTGGGAGGCGCTGGTGGAGGCGGTCGACCGGGTGGGGCAACTGCGCACCGCCCAGATCATGCGCGACTGGGTGCGGGTGGCGGCGCTTTTGCCCGGCGAGCTACACTATAGCCTCGTTCCTGGTTATTCGGGCGACCCATCACCGGAAATCCGCGACGGGCTGTTAAGCGCGACGAGCGAGCGCTGGCTGGTCGAATTGGGGGCCGTCGAGGGCGCGCCCTCGCTGCGCGAGTTGAGCGAGGTCCGCCAGCAGGCCGAAGCCGCCGCCTTGCGCCGCGATCCGCTGGTCGAGGCAACATTTTCCGCCTTCCCGGGTGCGGAACTTGTCAATGAAGAAGACGTTGTTCCGCTAGGCCGGGGCGAACGCAATTGGAGCCGCAACGCATGAAATCGATGGAAGAGATGCTGCAGGCCGCGCAGCAGGCGGCTGAATCGATCCAGAAGCAGATGACCGAGAGCCAGGCAAAGCTCGACGGCATCGAAGTCGAAGGCGTCTCCGGCGGCGGGCTGGTCAAGATCCGCTGCTCCGCCAAGGGCCGGGTCATCGGCGTCAGCCTCGACGACAGCCTGCTACAGCTGTCGGAAAAGCCCATCCTGGAAGATCTGGTGGCCGCCGCGTTCAATGATGCGCGGGTCAAGGCCGACCAGGTGGCGGGCGAGGAAATGGCGCGGGTTCAGCAGGGCATGGGCCTTCCCGCGGGGTTCAAGCTGCCGTTTTGACGATCGCACCCGGTTGGAAAGGGGCGTAACGCGTTTTTGTCGGCGCCCCACTCCACAGTCCCGCGGCACGGCGGCATTGCGTCCCTGCCAAAGCGCGCCCATATTCTTCACGTCTGGCGGGTACTTTCTGCTTAGCGCCTTTGCGCGAATATGAATGGATGTGGACTTGAAACTTCTTCCGCTGCTCCCCTTGCGCGACATCGTGGTGTTTCCCGCAATGGTCGTGCCGCTGTTTGTCGGCCGCGAAAAATCGGTTGCGGCGCTCGAAGCGGCGATGACGGGTGAGAAAGAGATTTTCCTGCTCGCCCAGCTCGATCCCAGCTGCGATGACCCGGACCGCGACGATCTGTACGACACCGGCGTGATCGCGACGGTTCTGCAACTGCTCAAACTGCCCGATGGCACCGTGCGGGTGCTGGTTGAAGGGCATGAGCGTGCGGTGCTGCAGTCGGTCCACGAGGACGGGGCGATGCTGGTCGGTCAGGTCGAGCAGGTCGAGCCGGTTTCAGCCGCGGGCACCGAAGTTTCGGCGATGATGCGCAGTGTTGTCGAGCAGTTCGGCGAATACAGCAAACTCAATAGGAAGCTGTCACAGGAAGCCGGTGACCAGCTTGGCGATATCGACGATGCCTCGCAGCTCGCCGACGCTGTCGCTGCGCAACTGACCGCCAAGGTGGCCGACAAGCAGTCCCTGCTCACCGAGACCGATCCGCACAAGCGGCTGGAGATGGTCTACAGCTTCATGGAAGGCGAGCTTGGCGTGCTTCAGGTCGAGCGCAAGATCCGTGGCCGGGTCAAGCGCCAGATGGAAAAGACGCAGCGCGAATATTACCTCAACGAGCAGATCAAGGCGATCCAGTCGGAACTGGGCGGCGAGGGCGATGAAGCCAACGAGATCGCCGAGCTGCAGCAGAAAATCGATACGCTCAAGCTGTCGAAGGAGGCCCGCACCAAGGCGACGACCGAGCTCAAGAAGCTCAAGACAATGCAACCGATGAGCGCCGAAGCCACCGTAATCCGCAATTATCTCGATGTGCTGCTCGGCCTGCCCTGGGGCAAGAAGTCGAAGCTCAAGAAGGACATCGCCGCGGCGCAGAAAGTCCTCGACGATGATCATTACGCGCTTGAGAAGGTCAAGGACCGCATTGTCGAATACCTTGCGGTGCAGGCGCGCACCAACAAGCTCAAGGGACCGATCCTCTGTCTGGTCGGACCTCCCGGCGTCGGCAAGACCTCGCTGGGCAAGTCGATCGCCCGGGCGACGGGGCGCGAATTTGTCCGCCAGTCACTTGGCGGGGTGCGCGACGAGGCCGAGATTCGCGGGCACCGGCGCACCTATATCGGCTCCCTGCCGGGCAAGATCGTGACCAATCTGCGCAAGGCCGGCACCTCGAACCCGCTGTTCCTGCTCGACGAGATCGACAAGCTCGGCCAGGATTTCCGCGGGGATCCCGCCTCGGCGCTGCTGGAGGTTCTAGATCCCGAGCAGAATTCG
>JAYVWX010000208.1:0-2968 GCA_043785715.1 Novosphingobium sp.
GCCGTGGGCGATCAGGTAATCCTGCACCAGACTGGTGAACGCGGTGACCGCCACGCCCAGCCCGACCGAGCCGGTGGAGAAATCGACCGGGATGGTGTCCTTGGTCCGGGACGGATAGCTTTGCACTCCGCCAAGGCTGCGGAAGTTCTGCATCCTGTCCAGCGTCTGTTCGCCCAGCAGGTAATGCATCGCGTGCAGCACCGGCCCGGCGTGGGGCTTGACCGCAACCTTGTCACGCGGGCCGAGCGCATGGAAATACAGCGCGGTCATGATCGCGGTGATCGACGAGCAACTGGCCTGATGCCCGCCGACCTTCAGCCCGTCGCGCTTGGGGCGGATATTGTTGGCGTGGTGGATCATCCAGCCCGACAGCCAGCGCAGCCGCTGTTCCAGCGTTTCCAGCGTGCTGACAAGATCGGCAGGTGCGCGCACGGCAACGGTCATCGGAGTTCCTTATCCAGCAGCGACAAGGTTACCGCTCGTCCCCCGCGCATGTCCTTGCGCATTTGGTCAAGGTTGTGCAGATTATTGGCAGAGCCTGCCAATAATTGCTGATGGTGAGACAAGATATGCCGGAAATCGCGCTCGACGCGTTCGATCGCCAGATCCTTAACCTGCTCCAGTCGGATGGGCGGATGACCAACCAGGACCTGGCCGACCGGATCGGCCTGTCGCCCAGCCCGTGCCTGCGCCGCGTGCGCCGGCTGGAGGAACGCAAGGTCATTTCGCAATATGTCGCGCTGGTCGATCCTGACGCGGTCGGGCTGCACGTTACCGCGTTCATCCGGGTGCGCCTGCATCAGCAGGGCGAGCATCACCTTGGCGGGTTTGAACGCGCGATCGCGGGGTTTCCCGAGGTGATGGAATGCTACCTGATGACCGGTGAGGCCGATTACCAGTTGCGCGTGGTGGTGCCCTCGCTCGAAGCGTTCGAGCAGTTTCTCCGGTCGAAACTGACGCGGATCGAAAGCGTGTCGAGCGTGACCACCAGCCTCGCGCTGCGCCCGGTGGTCTATCGCACCCGGATCGGGGTGGACGGCTGAAGAGCGTTAGAGTCGTTCAGATTGGCGATGCATCACCCCTCCCCGCCGGGGAGGGGCAGGGGTGGGGAGCGGGGCCACCGGCCTCGCGTCCACGCCGGCGGCGCTACACCTCCACCCAGCCTCCCGCTCAAGGGGGAGGAGTTGAGTGGCTCGACGTGAATCGGAAATGATCGTGGTCCCCGCGTCAGATCGGGGTTTCGGGCGCAAGGCCCAGGAGCATGCGGCCATAGGTTTCGCTGGCGCTTTCGGGATCGAGGAAGCCGTGGACGTGCAGCATGTTGATGTCGCGCTGGAACCGTTGCAGCGGCGAGGAACTGCGAAAGGCATTCGCTCCGGCGCCGTTCATCAGTTCGTTGATCCCGCTCCAGCAGAACTCGGTGATCGCGGCCACCCGGCTCTTGATCGCGGCGCGGACCAGCGGATCGCGCAGTGCATCCGGGTCCGGATCGCTGAGCAGTTCGACATAATCCTTCAGCATCGCCTCGGCCAGCGCGGCGCCGGTCTGCCCGCGCCCGACGCGGATCTGCGCGGTCTGCTTGGCGGCGACCTTGGCGGCGGTGAAGGTGTGGTGGCGTTCGGCGGTCTGGCGGTGGTATTCGTCCGCCGCGCCGCGATAGGCCCCGACCACCACCGGCACCACTTCGCCCAGAATGAACGGCAGGATCGGCAGCGAATAAAGCGGATTGGGGTGGATCTTCGACCCCGGCGAACGGCCTTCGAGCACCTCCATCGTCAGCGCGGTGCGGTATTCGGGGACGAACACGTCCTCCAGCGCCATGTCGTTGCTCGACGTGCCCTTCATTCCGGCCACTTCCCAGTTGGGAATGAACGTGGCGTCGGCAACCGGGACCAGGAACACGCGCAGTTCGGGCGGCTGTCCCTCACCTTGCGGCGGAACCAGTCCGCTGCACAGCACCCATTCCGCGCCTTCGCTGCCCGAATTCCACGCGCTGCGCCCGGTGACGCTGAAGCCGCCATCCACCGGCGTCAGCTGGAAGCTCGGCGCGATGGTGCCGGGGGTGAGCGCGTAAGGTTTGTCGGCGAAAATCTCGTCCTGCAGCTTTTGCGGGAACAGCGCGTGGATAAAGTTGTGCCCGATCATGAACGAGGTGACCCACGCGGTGGAGGTGCACGCCGGGGCAATTGCCGAAACGACGCCCGCCATCGTGGCATAATCCAGTTCGTGCCCGCCATAACGCTTGGGCACCATGATCTGCATGAACCCGGCGTCGCAGAAGGCATCGATGACGTTGCGGCTGACCGCGCCGTTACGCTCGGCATTGGCCGATTCGGCGGCCACCAGCGGGGCGAGTTCGCCCGCGCGGCCGATCAGTTCGAGCTTGAGGCTAGTCGACATGATACTCTCTCCCAGGTCGGCACCGGCCATCTTCGGGCCGCTGGTGCTTTGGCGCATTGCCGTTCGTACCAGTCACCGCCGGCAGGATCGACTTCGGCAAGTCTAGACAATATATAGACATATGTATATATAAATTTCCGCTGATTGGAGAAAGTTGCAGATTATGGGGACGCATGGCTGAAGCAACCCTGATCGCGCGGGTGCGCGGGCGTCCGCGCGCCGACGGTGCGGCGGCGATCCCGCGCGAGGTGATCCTCGCCAGGGCGCTCGAACTGTTCGCGGCGGCCGGTTACCAGGGCTTTTCGTTGCGCGAACTGGCGCGCGAGCTGGGGGTCAGCCACGGGCTGATCAACATCCGCTTCGGCTCGAAGGATGAGTTGTGGCGCGCCTCGGTCGAATGGGGCCTTGCCCACCTCGCCGACCGGCTGGACGCGACGCCGCGCGAAGGCCCGATCGAGGACCGCTTTCGCCGCGCGATCATGCTGACGCTGCTGGCGATCGACGCGGTGCCGTCGCTGCTGCAACTGGTCAACCACGAAGCCGCGACCGAAAGTGCGCGGCTGGCGTT
>JAYVWX010000209.1:0-7617 GCA_043785715.1 Novosphingobium sp.
TGGGCGGCCCGGCGCACCCAAGGCAGCGCGGTCGCCTCCGACGCCTTTTTCCCCTTTGCCGACGGGCTGCTTGCCACGGCCGAAGCGGGGGCGACGGCGGTGATCCAGCCGGGTGGTTCGATCCGCGACGACGAGGTTATCGCCGCTGCCGATGAAAACGGGCTTGCGATGGTGTTCACCGGCATGCGCCACTTCCGCCACTGAGGCGATCTTCGCTTGGCCGCGCAAAAGGCTCGCTTCACCGCTAGTTTGTCGCGCAGTTTGCGGTGTTCACTGGACGGTAAGGGCTATTCGGCGAACTGAGCCTTCACCGTATCAACCATATCCGCTTACCGGGTCTCGTCTCATGGGATTATTCAAACCCGATCTCTACCGCTCCCTGGCATTAGGCTTTGCCGTAGGTGCCGGGATTGTCATGGCGACGCTCGGCATCGATGCGGGCAGTAACCTCGCCAATGGCGTGGCCCCTCCGGTGGAGGCCGCCACCACCCAGTGAAGGCCGCTGCCATGGTACGCCCGGCATTTCTACCGTTTCTGATCGTACTCGCCGCTGGCTGTTCGCAATCGGCAGTCGGGGCTGAAACCGCCGTGCTTGCACCCGCCGCTCTGCGCGAAGCCCGGGAGGCTCCGGGACCCAAGACCGCGGTGTTCGCCGGCGGCTGTTTCTGGGGCGTCGAGGGCGTGTTCAGCCATGTGCCGGGCGTGACCAGCGCCGTTTCCGGCTATCACGGCGGCTCGCGCGGCAGTGCCTCCTACGACGCGGTCAGTCGCGGCAACACCGGCCATGCCGAAGCGGTGCAGGTGACGTATGATCCCGCCAGGGTGCGCTACGACCAGCTGCTGCGCATTTACTTCTCGGTGGTAGCCGATCCCACCCAGTTCAACCGCCAGGGCCCGGATTCGGGCACGCAATACCGCTCGGCGCTGGTGCCGGTGAGCGCGGAGCAGCGGCAGGTCGGCGCGGCCTATCTCGCCCAGCTTTCCACGGCCAAGCTGTGGCGCGGGCCAATCGTGACGAAGATCGAGCCGCAGCTGCGGTTCTATCCCGCCGAATCCCATCATCAGGATTTCATGGCGAAAAACCCGCGCCACCCTTATATTCTGGCTTGGGACATGCCCAAGGTAGCGGCGTTGAAACGGCTGCTGCCGGCATTTTACCAGCCCGGCTTCTCCCGCTGATTGCCGCAGGGCGCCCCCGGCCTTATAGCAAGGCGATGAGCGGCCACGACCATAGCGAGCATTCCGGCGCAGGCCTGCTAATCGCAGCGCGCAATGCGCTCACCGGGGCGGGCGAGCAATGGACCGACATGCGCGCCGATGTGTTTGCCGCATTGGCCGCGCTCGAACGGCCGACCTCGGCTTATGACATTGCCGAAAACGTCTCGGCGCTGCGGGCCAGGCGGGTCGCGGCGAACAGCGTCTACCGCATTCTCGACCTGTTCGTGCGCACCAATCTCGCCCGCCGGGTCGAAAGCGCCAATGCCTATATCGCCAACAGCCATCCCGGCTGCCGGCACGACTGCATCTTCCTGATCTGCGACAGCTGCGGGCAGGCGGTCCATCTCGATGACGACCGGCTAACCGGTGCCCTGGTAGCCGCAGCAAAATCCGCGGGCTTTGCCGACGTGCGCCCCGTTATTGAACTACGCGGCCAGTGTGCCGGCTGTATTTAGTCATCCGAAGCGGCGAGGTCTGAGCCAACCCGGGCTTTGCGTGGGCGGATATTGTGACCGCGCAATCGACTCCCGATTGCGAGATGTGTAAGGCCCGCTGCGATGAGTTCAGCCCCAGCCACCCCGCTGCTCGATAGCGTTGTCACTCCGGACGATTTGCGCAAATTGCCGCAATCGAGCCTGCGCCAGCTGGCGGACGAGCTTCGCGCCGAAATGATCTCCGCCGTTGGCCAGACCGGCGGGCATCTCGGCTCCGGCCTCGGCGTGGTCGAACTGACCGTCGCGGTCCATTATGTGTTCGATACGCCGGCGGACCGGCTGATCTGGGATGTCGGCCACCAGGCCTATCCGCACAAGATCATCACCGGCCGGCGCGACCGCATCCGCACCCTGCGCCAGGGCGGCGGGCTGTCCGGTTTCACCAGGCGCAGCGAGAGCGAATACGATCCGTTCGGCGCGGCCCATTCCTCCACTTCAATTTCGGCGGCGCTGGGCTTTGCCGTGGCCAACAAGCTGGCCGGCAAGTCCGGGCGGGGCATTGCCGTGATTGGCGACGGGGCGATGAGCGCCGGCATGGCCTATGAGGCGATGAACAACGCCAAGCAGGCGGGCAACCGGCTGATCGTCATCCTCAACGACAACGACATGTCGATTGCACCGCCAGTTGGCGGATTGTCCGCCTATCTCGCACGGCTGGTGTCGTCGCGGCGCTTCCTCGGATTGCGCCATTTTGCCCGGCGGCTGGCGCGCAAACTGCCCGAATCGCTGCATGTCGCGGCGCGCAAGACCGACGAGTTCGCCCGCGGCATGGTGATGGGGGGCACCCTGTTCGAAGAGCTGGGGTTCTATTATGTCGGCCCGATCGACGGGCACAACCTCGACCAGCTGATCCCGGTGCTGGAAAATGTCCGCGATGCAGACGAGGGCCCCTGCCTGATCCACGTCGTGACCCAGAAGGGCAAGGGCTACGCCCCGGCAGAAGAATCGGCCGACAAATACCACGGCGTGCAGAAGTTCGACGTCGTCACCGGCGAGCAGGCGAAAGCCGCCGCCGGCCCGCCCAGCTATACCGGTGTTTTCGCCAAGGCCCTGATCGCCGAAGCGCAGCGCGACCCGACGATCTGCGCGATCACCGCGGCGATGCCGTCCGGCACCGGGCTCGACAAGTTCGGCGAGGCGTTCCCCGACCGCAGCTTCGATGTCGGCATCGCCGAACAGCACGGCGTCACTTTCGCGGCCGGGCTCGCCGCGCAGGGCATGCGGCCATTCTGCGCGATCTAGTCGACCTTCCTCCAGCGCGCCTACGACCAGGTGGTGCACGATGTCGCGATCCAGAACCTGCCGGTCCGCTTCGCCATCGACCGCGCCGGGCTGGTGGGAGCTGATGGCGCCACCCACGCCGGCAGCTTCGATGTCACCTATCTGGCAACCCTCCCCAATTTCGTGGTGATGGCAGCGGCCGATGAGGCCGAACTGGTGCACATGGTCCACACCGCCGCGCTGTACGACGCGGGCCCGATCGCCTTTCGCTATCCGCGCGGCAACGGGACTGGCGTGGAAATACCGGCGGTCCCGATACAGCTTGAGATCGGCAAGGGGCGGATCGTGCGGCACGGGACCAAGGTCGCGCTGCTCTCGCTGGGCACCAGGCTGGCCGAAGCCTTGAAGGCAGCCGACCAGCTCGAGGCCAAAGGACTGTCGACCACTGTCGCCGACCTGCGCTTCGCCAAGCCGCTCGACGAAGAGCTGATCCGCAAGCTGATGACTAGCCACGAGGTGGTGATCACGGTCGAGGAAGGCAGCATCGGCGGCCTCGGCGCGCATGTGCTGACCATGGCGAGCGATGCGGGCCTGACCGATACCGGCCTCAAGATTCGCACGCTCCGTTTGCCCGATATCTTCCAGGACCACGATTCTCCCGACAAGCAATATGACGCGGCGGGGCTGAACGCGCCGCAGATTGTCGAGACCGTGCTGAAGGCGCTGCGGTTCAATTCGGCGGGGGTTGTGGAGGTCAGGGCTTGATGGCGTTCTGGCAGGAGATCGCCCTCAAGGGCTTCGTTCTGCTGCTGACCATCATGGCATTGTGCGGTGCGATGGGCTTAGGATTTTTAGGCTGGTTCGCAAATGGAAATGCAACGGTTCCTGACCCATTCAGTTGGCGAATGGCGTTTATCGTGTTTGCCGTTTGGGCATCGCAGATTTGGTTATCAATCGCTGGATGCATCTCGATTTGGCAATGGATCGAACGCTGGAGCGATGAAATCAAGACTCAACGATAAATTTCCCGGCGATGACCAATCGCCAGGACAAGCACTACCAGTCGCTGTTCTTCGATTCGCACAATCACTCGACATGATTTTGCCCCGATCTCGCGGATTAGCGAGACTGGCGATTTCCTCCAGAGCGGAAATGATGCGCTGGCTGTCGGCCCTGCCTAACTTGCGCAGCTGCTTTCGCGCAGCTGCGTCGTGTTCAAGTGTCCAGGCCAAGTTCGCGCTTCATCTGTTCGTGGGAAATTCTCTTCCCTGAATCTGGATCGCGCAGTGCATCCTCCAGCAGGGCGATGTCGTCCCATTCCTCGATCATACGCACCAGTGCCTCTTGCACGAATGCATCGATCGATTGACCGCTGCGCTTTGCCAGTTCGGAAATTTGCCGTTCGAGTTCAGGTTCGAGGTTTATCGCAAGCATAGCTGATATCCTTTGACCTCAGCCTTTAGCAGGCAAAATAGTTCGGTGTCAGCATTTGCATGCCAGTCAACCCAGCAAATCCGCCCACTCGGGATGTTTGGCAAAAGCCGCGGCGACATAGCTGCACTGCGGCGCCACCTTGAAGCCTTGCTCTCGCGCATCGGCAACCATCGCCTCGACCAGCCGGGCGGCAATCCCGCGTCCGGCGATTGGCGGCGGCACCAGCGTATGCTCGGCCACGCGCGCGCCGCCGCGCTCCACCCAGGTCAGGCGGCCGATGTGGTGGCTGCCGGCGACATGGGCGTGATATTCGCCGCGGCTGCCGTTTTCGTGGCGAATTATGGTGACGTCGTTCAAGCCGATGTTCCTGCTGGCGCTTGACGGCACCAACGGCCGCCCGCATCCCTAGGTGGTTATGCAATTCATCTCCGACAATGCCGCCGCAGTGCATCCTCGCATTTGGTCGGCGATGCAGGCCGCCAATGCGCCCGATGCGCCCTATGACGAGGACCAGCTCAGCGCCCGGCTCGACCAGGCCTTCACCGCGCTGTTCGGGCGGGAATGCGCGGCGCTGTGGGTGGCGAGCGGCACCGCGGCCAACGGCCTTGCGCTCGCCGCGCTGGTGCCGCCGCACGGCGGGGTGATCTGCCACCGCGAGGCCCATATCGAGACCAGCGAATGCGGCGCGCCGGCGTTTTTCACCCACGGCGCGGCGCTAATGCTGGCGGAAGGCGCCGGCGCCAGGATCAGCCCGGCGGCGATCGACGCGGTGATTGCCCCTCTCCGCAAGGATGTACACCAGATTCAGCCGCATGCCGTGTCGATCACTCAGGCGAGCGAATTCGGCCTGTGTTATCGTCCGGCAGAGGTTGCAGCGATCGGCGTGGCGGCGCGCGCGCACGGCCTGGGCTTCCATATGGACGGCGCCCGCTTCGCCAATGCTGTCGCCTTCCTGGGCTGTTCGCCCGCCGAGGCGAGCTGCGCCGGCGGGGTGGAGGCGCTGAGCTTCGGCTGCGTCAAGAACGGCGGCATGAGCGCCGAAGCACTGGTGCTATTCGATCCTGAGCTGGCGGAGGTCGCCCGGCTGCGGCGCAAGCGCTCGGGGCATTTGCAATCGAAGGGGCGCTTCCTCGCCGCGCAATTGCTGGCGATGGTGGAGGACGGATTATGGCTGGAAAACGCCCGCGCCGCCAATGCCGCCGCGCAGGTGCTGGCGGGCGCGGCCGGTGATCGCTTGCTCTATCCGGTGCAATCGAACCAGCTGTTTGTCGCCAGCACATGTGCCGAACGCGAGGCGTTGCGGGCGCGGGGCTTCACCTTTTATGATTGGGGAGACGCCGCCGCCCGCTTCGTCACTGCCTGGAACAGCGATCTGGCCTCGGTGCGGATGCTCGCGGAGGCGATTGCCGGGTTGTGAAGCCCGCCCGGGCGCGCGGGCGCAAAACTTGCCTTGCGCCGCTCCCCGCGTCACAGCCGGGGCATGCACTTGCGCGCCCCCGCCATCGTCTGCGCATCGCGTCCGCACGGCGAGACCGGCGTGATCGTGCGGCTGCTGACCGCGGATCACGGCCTTGTCGCCGGCTATGTCGCCGGCGGGCGCGGGCGGCAGCTGCGGCCGGTGCTGATCCCCGGCAATCGGGTGGCGGCGGAACTCACCGCCCGGCCGGGGGCGCAAATGCCCTCCGCACGGCTCGAGCTGGCGATCAGCCGCGGGCCCTGGCTGTCCGAGCCGCTGCCCGCCGCGGCAATCTCGTGGGCGACGGTGCTGACCGCTGCGGCGCTGCCCGAACGCCAGCCCTATCCGGCGCTCTATCAGGCGCTCACCGGCGTGCTGGATGCGATCTGCGCCGCCCCTTCCGCGCGCGGCTGGGCAATCGCGCTGCTTGCCTATGAGGCGCTGCTGCTGCGCGAGCTGGGCTTTGGCGCGCCGGTCGCCCGGCCCGAGGCTGACAATTGGGCGGCGCTGCTGCACGCCTTCGACCGGCTCGGCACGGCAATTGCCCGCTACCCGCTTGCCGAACGGCGGGCCGATGTTATGGCGGGGCGCAACCTGCTGCGCGAGCGGCTGGGCAAGATCGAAGATTGACAGGGGCGCGGCATGAAGATTGCGGTATTCGCCGGAGACGGCATCGGCCCGGAAGTGACGCGCGAAGGGGTGCGGGTGCTGCAGGCGCTCGGCCTGGAAGGGCTGGAACTGGTCCCCGGCGATGTCGGCGCCGCCGCCTGGCGCAAGCACGGCCACCCGCTGCCGCCGGAGACGCTCGAGATCGCGCGAGCCTGCGATGCCATCCTGTTCGGCGCGGTCGGCGATTTCGGCTGCGATCATCTCGAACGCCATCTGCGCCCCGAGCAGGCGATTCTCGGCCTGCGCAGGGAGCTCAACCTGTTCGCCAATCTGCGACCCGCCAAGGTGTTCGCCGGGCTGGAGGACATGTCGACGCTCAAGCGCGAAATCGCCCTGGCGATCGACGTGCTGATCATCCGCGAGGCGAACGGCGACGTCTATTTCGGCGAGAAGGCGATCCGCACCCTGCCGGACGGCCGCCGCCAGGGCTATGACATCATGTCCTATGCCGAGGACGAGGTCCGCCGCATCGCCCATGTCGCCTTCCGTTCGGCGATGGGCCGGAGCGGCAGGCTGTGCTCGGTCGACAAGGCCAATGTGCTGGAAACTTCGCAGCTGTGGCGCGACGTGGTGATCGAGGTCTCGGCCGAATATCCCGGCGTCGAACTCAGCCACATGTATGCCGACAACGCCGCGATGCAGCTGGTCAAGAACCCCGGCCAGTTCGATGTGATGGTCACCGGCAATATGTTCGGCGATATCCTTTCCGATCTGGTCAGCATGTGCGTGGGCTCGATCGGCCTGCTCGCCTCCGCCGCGATGGGTGAGGGCAGCTTCGGCCTGTACGAGCCGATCCACGGTTCCGCCCCCGATATCGCCCGCCAGGATATTGCCAATCCGATGGCGACGATCCTTTCGGCGGCTATGCTGCTGCGCCACAGCTTCGCCCTTGAGGCGCAGGCGGCCCGGATCGAGGCTGCGGTGGCGCAGGCGCTGGGCGACGGCATTCGCGGGCGCGACCTCGGCGGCAGCCACGGCACCGCGGCCATCGGCGATGCCGTGCTCGCCCGGCTGTGACGAGCCTGAACCGCTGATGCGCGAAGCCGCCGACGTTACCCAGCCGCGCCCGGCGCTCGCGATCGCGCTGGCCGCGCGGCCGCTCGAACTCGCGATCATCCTGCCGAC
>JAYVWX010000210.1:0-4021 GCA_043785715.1 Novosphingobium sp.
TGGAACTGGCGTTCCTGCTGGCCGAGGAATTGAATCTCGAAGCCAGCGAGCGTTCACGCCAAGCGGCCTGAGGCAACAAGGTTATTAGGGGCCAGTGGCCCCCAAACCCCCGCTACGTCGTCCGGCGAGAGGGTGTGCTGCGGTCAATCCGGGCACGCCCTCTCGCCGGAAGCAGGACAAGGGACATGGGAACGATCGGTGACACAACCGATAATAATTTTTAGGGGCAAGTCCAAACTACTTCAGTTCGTACGGATATGATCCAAACTGATCGAAATCCGCTCTAAACGGGTTCAATCCTGCCAATCGCCTCATCGGCTGGCGACAGGCACCCGGGTATAAGGCACGAATTCGCTCAGCCCGACAAAGCCGCGATACCAGCCGCCGGTCCGCTCGTGCAGCTTGACCACGTCCACGCTGCACAGCCGGGTCGAATGCAGTTCGGTGACCAGAACGACGTCGCTGCGGAGCGATTCGGGATGCTTCGGCCGGTTGACGTAGATCGTGCGGCCGCTGCCATAGACGATCGCGGTCTTGTCGATCACCGTGCTGTCGCGGTTGATGCGAGTGTCGATACAGCTGACCGGCTTGCCGGCGACGCGGCCTTCCAGCAGCTTGTCGAGCTGTTGTTGCGGGCTCAGTCTCGACCGGGCTTCTGCAGGCGCCAACGGGATGGCGATCAGCGCGGCGGTCAGCGAAACGGCGGTCAGGAACAGGTTCGCTTGTTTCATGGGAATGATCCTTCTCCGAATGATGCCGCAGCATAACACCGATCGCTGAACCGGGGCTGACTCCGGGGGCTGACGGTAATCAGGCGGTGCCGCCCACGGTCAGCCCTTGGATCAGCAGGGTCGGCTGGCCGACGCCAGCCGGGACGCTTTGCCCACCCTTGCCGCAGATGCCGATACCTTCGTCCAGCGCCATGTCGTTGCCGATCCCGGTCACCCGGGTCAGCACCGAAGGGCCATCGCCGATCAGTGTCGCGCCCTTGATCGGTGCGCCCAGTTTGCCGTTTTCGATCCGATAAGCCTCGGTACACGAAAACACGAACTTGCCCGAGACGATGTCAACCTGCCCGCCGCCGAACGATTTGGCGAAGATGCCGTTCTTCACGCGCGACAGCAGTTCGGCCGGATCGTCGTTGCCGCCGCGCATGAAGGTGTTGGTCATCCGCGGCATCGGGGCGTGGGCATAGTTTTCGCGGCGGCCGTTGCCGGTCGGCGCCACGCCCATCAGCCGCGCGTTGAGCCGGTCCTGCAAATAGCCCTTGAGGATGCCGTCCTCGATCAGCACGGTTTCCTGGGTCGGCGTACCCTCGTCGTCGATCGACAGCGAACCGCGCCGTCCGCCGCTGATGGGTGATGACAGGCTGCCATCGTCGATCACCGTCACGCCGGGCGCGCCCACGCGCTCGCCGATGCGGCCCGAGAATGCCGAAGTGCCCTTGCGGTTGAAATCGCCTTCCAGCCCGTGGCCGACCGCTTCGTGCAGCAGCACGCCGGGCCAGCCGGGGCCAAGCAGCACGGTCATCTCGCCCGCCGGGGCATCGACCGATTCGAGGTTGGTCAGCGCCTGTTCCAGTGCGGTGTCGATCGCGCGGTTCCAGTTGACGGCATCGAACAGGTCTTCGTACAGGCGGCGGCCGCCCATCCCGAACGAGCCGGTTTCGCGCCGCCCGTTGCTTTCCGCCACGATCGAGACGTTCAGCCGGACCAGCGGGCGCACGTCAGTGGCAACGAAGCCATCGGCGCGGACGATCTCCACCACCGACCACGAAGCGGCCAGGCTGGCCGAAACCTGCGCCACGCGCGGATCGCGCGCCCGGGCGGCGGCGTCGATCGTCTCAAGCAGCTTCACCTTGGCCGCAAAATCCAGCGAATCGAGCGGAGAGGCGTCGGTGTACAGGTGACGGTTCGATTTCTGCGGCGGCGCGGCGCGCGCGCCGGTTGCGGGATCGAGCAGCTTCAGCGTCTCGCCCGCGCGGCGGATCGCGGCGGCGGAAATCTCGTTGGCGTGGGCAAACCCGGTCATCTCGCCGGAAACCCCGCGCAGGCCGAACCCGGCATCGCGCGAATAATCGGCGGTCTTCAGCCGCCCATCGTCGAAGCCGAAGCTTTCCGAGGCGATGAACTGCAGAAACAGTTCGCCGTCATCGCAGCGGTGCAGGGTTTCGCGGGCCAGGGCCTGGGCTTCCTCGGGGGACAGCAGGCCGGAACGGTAGAGCAGCGAGCGCGGGTCGGAGATGGTCATCCCGGGGATATAGGGAGCAGCACGCCCGGGTGAAAGGTGAACTTTTTTAGTGCGCGGCATCCTTCAGCACAAACCGCCGGTCGCAGTAGCCGCAATCGACATAGCCCTTCTCGTCGATTTCCAGCCACACGCGTGGGTGGCCCAGCGCCGCGCCGCCGCGCACGTCCGTTGCCCCGTCGCACTTTACCCGGTGCGCGGTGACCATGACAGTTTCCGGGCCAGTTTCACGCTCGATGCTCATGGCTTGCAAGTCCGTTGTAAACGCGGTTCGCATAGCCCTTTACGCAAAGCCCGCGTTGCCGCAAGAGCGCGGGCATGTCCGCTGCCGCCATCTCGATCCGCAATCTGACCAAGCGTTACGCCGGGCGCAAGGGCGCCGAAGGCAAGCTCGCGCTGGACGATGTCAGCCTTGAAGTGCCGCAGGGCGGAATTCTGGGCTTGCTCGGTCCCAACGGGGCGGGAAAATCCACTCTGATCAACATCCTGGCCGGCCTGGTGATGAAGACGGCGGGCGAGGTGTCGATCTGGGGTTTCGATATCGATCGCGATCCGCGCAACGCCAAGCGCGCGATCGGGATCGTGCCACAGGAAGTGGTGTTCGATCCGTTCTTCTCCCCCGCCGAAGTGCTGGAAATGCAGGCCGGCTACTACGGCGTCCCCAAGGGGCAGCGGCGGACGATGGAACTGCTGCGCGCGGTCCACCTGGCGGACAAGGCGGATGCCTATTCGCGCACCCTGTCGGGCGGGATGAAGCGGCGACTGCTGATCGCCAAGGCGATGGTCCACACCCCGCCGATTCTGGTGCTGGATGAACCGACCGCCGGGGTCGACGTCGAACTCAGGCGGCAGTTGTGGGATCTGGTCGGCGAACTCAACGCCGAAGGGGTAACGGTGGTGCTGACCACTCACTACCTGGAAGAGGCCGAGCAATTGTGCGACCGGATCGCGATCATCAATCATGGCCGCCTCATCACCAACAAGCCGACCCGCGAACTGGTCGGCATGGCGCGCGAGAAGATCGTGGTGCTGACGCTCGATCGCGACATCGCGGGCGAAGGGGCGGCGCTGCCCGACGATCCGGCGTTCCTGAAGCGTGAGACCACCGGGGAACGCACGGTCGAGATTACCTACAACAAGGACAAGGCCAATGCCGGCCAGGTCCTCGCGCTGGTTCAGGCGCAGGGTTTCGCGATCATCGATGTCACCACGCGCGAGGCGGACCTCGAGGACGTGTTCGTCGCCTTGACCAGCGACACGCGGGACAACCCCTGAACAACCCGTTTGCAGGCCCGTTTTCTGGCCCGTTCAGGTCAACTCGCCGCGGATCAGCTTCCAGATGCCGCGACCCCGCCGGACGACCGGCTTGCCGCAGAACCTGCACGGGCCGACATAATATTTGCCGTCCCACTTGGCATCGTCGCGCACCGGGGCATGACGATCGAACCAGCACATCGGGATCCACAGCCTCGACCAGCGGATTGGCATTGGAGCGACTCCGGCAGAGCGATCGGGGGATTGCTGCAGCGCAGTGTAAGCTACAGCAACTACGGGCAATCACCTAGCCACAAATGGCGTTAATTTTTTTGTAACTTATGGTTCTGGCGGCCATTTCCCGGTATGGTCGGACCGCTATCGGACATTGCTGCGTCGCAATACAGTCACCTATGTCCGAACGGCGCCTTTTCAATCTGCGATCTTTGCGCCTATCAGCCCCGTCGGGTTACTGAAATCGGCCGATTTTGACCGGTCCGTGGAGGATGCACGCCTTTGA
>JAYVWX010000211.1:0-2791 GCA_043785715.1 Novosphingobium sp.
GCGCTGGGTCTGGGCACAGGCCATCTGTCGCTCTATCAGTTGACCATCGAGCCGGGCACCCGCTTCGCTACTCTAGTGCGCGAGAAGCATTTCACGCCGCTGGACGATGACGCGGCGGGCGACCTCTTCGCCCTCACCCGCGAGCTTACCGGTGCCGCCGGCCTTGCTGCTTATGAGGTCAGCAATCACGCCCGCCCTGGCCAAGAGAGCCGCCACAATCTGACCTATTGGCGCTATCAGGACTATTGCGGCATCGGTCCCGGCGCGCATGGACGGCGCGGCGGCCTCGCCACTGTGCGGCACCGCAAACCGGAAAACTGGTTGGCGGCGGTGGCAAAGTCCGGCCACGGCGAAAGCGAAACCCGTGGGCTCGAATCGCGCGAACAAGCGGCCGAGGCGATGCTGATGGGGCTGCGGCTGGCGGAGGGTGTCGATTTGGTGGCAATGGCAGCGCGCTTTGGCCTGCCAGAAGATGCACTGTGCGATCCGCGCAAAACCACATTCTACGGCGAGCAAGGCCTCGTCTGGCGGCGCGGCAGCCGCATTGGCGTCACCGAGGCCGGGATGCCGCTGCTCGACGCGCTGTTGGGCGAGCTGGTGCCGGCTGAACTGGTCGCGGCATGACCCGCGCCGACATTCTCGAAGCCTGGGGCGGCTATCTCGCGCACGGACGCCGCCGCAGCCCGCATACGGTGCGCGCCTATGTCGCGACGGCGGCACGACTGCTGGAGGGAACCGGCGAGGCGAACTGGCCTGCCCTCGCCCGGCTCGACGGCATAGCGCTGCGCGGACAGCTTGCCCGCCGCCGGGCCGACGGCATCGGCAATGCCTCGGCGGCGCGGGAACTGTCGGCGCTCAAATCGTTCATCGCCTTTGCCCGGGCGCAGGCCGGCGCGGCCGACCCCGCCCCTCCCCGCATGCGCGGCCCCCGGGTCAAGAAGGGCATACCCCGGCCGGTGACTCCCGACGAAGCCGTCCACCTCGCCGCCACTGTCGCCGTAGACGCCAGCGAGGAATGGATCGGCGCGCGCGACCGGGCGGTGCTGCTGCTGCTCTACGGGGCGGGCCTGCGCATCGCCGAGGCGCTGTCGCTGACCGGCGTGGCGCTGCCGCTTGGCGAGGTGCTGACAGTGACCGGCAAGGGCGGCAAGCAGCGCGTGGTGCCACTGCTGCCAATCGTGCGCGCGGCGGTGGCCGATTACCTCGCGCAATGCCCCTGGCCGATGAGCCGTGAGGCGGCGGTGTTCCGCGGCGCCAAGGGCGGCCCGCTGGCGCAGGGGATGGTGCAGAAGGCGGTAGCCCGGGCGCGAATCGTCATCGGCCTGCCGGCCAGCGCGACCCCGCATGCCCTGCGTCACAGTTTCGCCACCCATCTGCTCGGCGCCGGAGCGGACCTGCGCAGCCTGCAGGAACTGCTGGGCCACGCCAGCCTGGGATCGACCCAGATCTATACCAAGGTCGATGCGGCGATGCTGCTCGATGTCTACCGCAACGCCCATCCGAGGGAAACGGAGTAGCGCCCTTCAACCTCTCCCCTCTCCCAGTGGGGAGAGGATACGCAGGCTTGGCAGCTTGCTGCCTAGCCGGAGTTGGAGAGGGGGTTGTGCCCTCAAAGGCCGAGCCCCCTCACCCAGCTGCGCTAGCCCCGTGCGGGGCAAGCTTCGCTACCTCTCCCCGCCGGGGCGAGGGGATTCAGAGCACTGTGGGCTTTGCTCTACTCGCTCGGCTTCCACCGCAGCACCCGCCAGACATAAACTGCAACAGCCAGCACCACGGTTCCGGCGATAATCCAGCCGAGGATATGCTGCGCCTCTTCCATATATTTGGCCAGCCATTTGCCAGCCTGGATCAGCAGAGCGTTCCATACGGCGGCACCGGCGAAGGTGAAAGACAGGAACTTCCAGTGCTTCATATGCGACAGGCCCGCAGGCAGTGAGATCATGGTCCTCAGGAACGGCGAAAACCGCAGGGCGAAAACGATCCACTGGCCGTGACGGCGAAAGAATGCCGCCGCCCGCTCGACATCGCGCCATTCCATCGTCAGCCAGCGCCCCCAGCGCCGCACGAACGGGTGCAGGCGCTGGTAACCGAGCCGGTCGCCGATCAGGAACCAGACGTAATTACCCAGCGTCGAGCCGAGAGTGCCGGCCAGCAGCAGCGGCCAGAACGTCATGCTGCCGCGCGCCACGGCAATGCCGCCCAGCCCCATGATCACTTCCGACGGAATCGGCGGAAACACGTTCTCGATCGCCATCAGGAAGCCAATGCCCCAATAGCCGCCCTGCTCGATCAGCCGGATCATCCATTCGTCCATGCCGGAAATAACGCCTCAGATCGCCGAATGTCGCGCTTCGATCGCGTCCCAGATGAGGCTCGCGGTGTCGGTGCCGTTGAACCGGTCGATGGCGACTATGCCGGTGGGTGAGGTTACGTTGATTTCCGTAAGCCATTTGCCGCCGATCACATCGATGCCGACAAACACCAAGCCGCGTGCTTTCAGTTCGGGGCCCATCGCAGCGCAGATTTCTTCCTCACGCGAGGTGAGTTCGGTAGCCTCAGCAGAGCCGCCCACGGCGAGGTTGGAACGGAACTCTCCCTCGCCCGGCTTACGGTTGATCGCCCCGGCGAATTCTCCGTCGACCAGCACGATCCGCTTGTCGCCCAGCGCGACCTCGGGGAGGAAGGGCTGGACCATAAACGGTTCGACCCAGGCGGTGTGGAACATCTCGACCAGCGCGCCAAGATTGCTGCCATCGGCCGGAATGCGGAACACCGCCTTGCCGCCATTGCC
>JAYVWX010000212.1:0-5163 GCA_043785715.1 Novosphingobium sp.
TCTCTTCGTTCTTCGTGATCCACGCCTCGCACGAACCCTTGGCCAGATCGCGCACCCGGCCGATGTAGCTGGCGCGTTCCTGCACCGAGATCACGCCGCGCGCTTGCAGCAGGTTGAACAGGTGGCTCGCCTCGATCGCCTGTTCGTATGCCGGAAGCGGGAGACCGGCGCTCAGGCAGTTCTCGCACTCGGCGACCGCCTTGCGAAACAGGTCGAACAGCGCCTCGGTATCGGCGACCTCAAAATTCCACTTCGACATCTGGCGCTCGTTTTCAAGGAAAACGTCGCCGTAGCTAACGCCCTGATCGTTGAATTTCAGGTCATAGACGCTGTCGACGCCCTGGATATACATCGCCAGCCGTTCCAGCCCGTAGGTCAGTTCGCCCGCCACCGGCTTGCAGTCAAAGCCGCCGATCTGCTGGAAATAGGTGAATTGGGTAACCTCCATGCCGTCGCACCACACTTCCCAGCCCAGCCCCCAAGCGCCGAGCGTCGGCGATTCCCAGTCGTCCTCGACAAAGCGGATATCGTGGGCCAGCGGATCGACGCCGATCGCGGCGAGGCTGTCGAGGTATAATTCCTGCAAATCCGGCGGATTGGGCTTCAAGATCACCTGATACTGGTAATAATGCTGGAGGCGGTTCGGGTTTTCGCCGTAGCGCCCGTCGGTCGGCCGGCGCGAGGGCTGGACATAGGCGGCGCTCCACGGCTCCGGGCCGAGTGCGCGGAGCGTCGTCGCCGGGTGGAAGGTGCCCGCGCCCATGCGCATGTCATAGGGCTGCAGGATCAGGCAGCCCTGCGCGCTCCAGAAGCTGTGGAGGCGCAGGATCATGTCCTGGAAGCTGAGCGGGGCGGCGGGTCCGGCCATATCCCGCGCCTTTGGCGGATGGCGCCCGGACGGTCAACCGCAGGGCCGACCGACGCGCGCTTTCGTTCATCGACTGGCGACAATTGCGCGCTATAGGCACGGGGATGAAAGACCTGATCCGCCGCACCGCCCTCGCCATTGCCGCTCTCGCCGCCAGCCTGTCCGCCGCCGCCCCGGCGCGCCAGGCGGTGCCGGCACCCGTCGCGCAGCAGCAGCCCGCACCCCCGCCCGCGCGGCCGGCGATGTGGAAAGTTGCCGATGCCGATACGACAATCTACCTGTTCGGCACGATCCATGCCCTGCCCAAGGGCATAGAATGGTTCGATGGCAAGATCGCCGCCGCGTTCGAGAATTCGCAGGAACTGGTCACCGAAATCGTCGAGACCGAACCGGCGCAGATGCAGAAGGCGGTGCTCGCCACAGGGGTGCTGCCCGCCGGCAAGTCGCTGCGCGATATGCTTGCTCCCAGGCAAAAGGCCGATTTCGAGGCGGCGCTTATGGCCAATGGGCTGCCGGTGCAAACATTCGACCGGATGAAGCCCTGGTATGCGGCCGTGTTCCTCTCCACTCTGCCGATCCTGCAGGGCGGCTTCGATCCGGCCAACGGGGTCGAGCAAGCACTAAGCGCGCGCGGCAAGGCGCTAGGCCGGGCGCACAGCGCGCTGGAGACCGCCGAATATCAGCTCGGTCTGTTCGATTCGCTGCTTGAGGACGTGCAATTGCGCTATCTTGGCGAGGTCGTCGAAAACATGCCCGAAGCGCGCAATGTGCTGACGAAGATGGTTGAGGCCTGGAAGCGCGGCGATGCGGCGACGCTCGCCCGGATGATGAATGAGGAGGAGGACGATCCGGTGCTGCTGGAACGGCTCCTGACCAACCGCAACAAGGCCTGGGCGGAGTGGATCGGCAAGCGGCTCGACCGGCCAGGCACGGTGTTTCTGGCGGTCGGCGCGGGACACCTTGCCGGAGACGGCAGCGTGCAGGATCAGCTGGCAAGCAAGGGCATCGCCGCCGCCCGGGTGCAATAATCTTGGCGCGGCCCCTGTTGGTGTGGCTGGCCCTTGCCGCCCTTGCCGCTTGCGCGCCCAGTCCCGAACCGGCGCGGCCCGCTTTCTGGCGGATCGACGGCCCGGGTGGCGAGCGGGGCTGGCTGCTGGGGACGATCCATGCACTGGCGAGGCCCTCGGCATGGCGCTCGCCAGCGATCGACCGGGCGCTGGGCGATTCGTCGCTGATTGCGGTCGAGATCGCCAATCTGGAAGATAATGCCGCGATGGCGGGGACATTTGCCCGGTTGTCGCGCTCGGCGGGCCAGCCGCCGCTGTCGACCCGCGTCGATCCCGCGCTGCGGCCCCCCCTCGCCCGCCTGATCGCGCGCGCCGGTCGCAGCGAGGCGGATTTCGCCGGGACCGAGACCTGGGCAGTGGCGCTGACGCTGGCGCGGGCAGGCGAAGGCAGTCTCGACAGCGCCCATGGCATAGACCGGGCGGTGCTGCGGATGGCGGGCGGCAGGCCGGTGGTCGAACTGGAAGGCGCCGAGCGTCAGCTTGGCCTGTTCGACGCCATGCCGGAGCGCGAACAGCGGGATTTGCTGAACGCCGTGGTGCGCGATGAAGAGGGCTCGCCGGACGGCACCCTCGCCGAGGCCTGGCGCAAGGGCGATTTCGGCGTGCTCGAGGCGGAAACGCGGCGCGGTATGCTGGCTGACCCGGAACTGCGCGAAGTCCTGTTCACCGGCCGCAACCGCGCTTGGACCAGGCGCATCGCCGGCTTGCTCCAGCGGGGCGAGCGTCCGTTCGTCGCGGTCGGTGCGGCGCATATGGCGGGGGCGGACGGCCTGCCGGCGATGCTGCGCGCCCGTGGCTTCGCGGTTCGCCGCATCCAGTAGCAGCCTTGCATTTCCCCTGCATCCGCTATAGGCGCGCTCGCTTCCCGGCATGGTCATCCCTGGAGGCGTGACGGCGAAGTGTATCAATCCAAGTGGAAGGTAGAGACATGAGCGAAGCGCTTACCCTGCCGGTCGAGACGCGGCGGGCAGGCAAGGGAGCCTCCCGCGCGCTGCGTCGCGAAGGCCGGGTTCCCGCCGTTGTCTATGGCGGTAAAGACGAAATTCTGGTGGTCCACATCGAGGCGAAAGAACTGTCGCGCCAGCTTGGCACCGGTCACTTCTTCAACTCGATCGTCGAGATCGAGCTTGGCGGCAAGAAGGTCCGCACCCTGCCCAAGGACGTCGCCTTCCACCCGGTGTCCGAACGCCCGCTGCATGTCGACTTCCTGCGCCTGGCGGCCGACGCCAAGGTGACCGTCGCGGTGCCGGTGGTGTTCATCAACGAGGAGGATTCGCCCGGCCTCAAGCGCGGCGGCGTGCTCAACATCGTGCGCCACGAGCTTGAACTGGTCTGCGAATCGGACCGTATTCCGGCCGATATCAGGATCGATGTCACCGGACTGGAAGTCGGCGATTCGATCCACATCGCCCAGGTCAACCTGCCCGCCGGTTCGCTCAGCGCGATCACCGACCGCGACTTCACCATCGCCACGATCGTCGCGCCGTCCGCAATGAAGAGCGAAGAAGGCGACACCGAAGAAACCCCTGCTGAAACCGAGGGTTGATCTGCCTTAAGCCCCTCCCGCTTGCGGGAGGGGTTGGGGTGGGCCTGATGGGGCGGACTGCGCCAGTGGCTTGACAGTCCCACCCCCGGCCCCTCCCGCAAGCGGGAGGGGAGTTAGGCAATGCAGCTCTGGGTCGGCCTCGGCAATCCCGGTCCCGCATACGCCATGCAGCGGCACAACGCCGGATACATGGCGGCGGACACCATTGCCGACGTGCACGGCTTCGGACCGGTGCAGAAGAAATTCCTCGGCTGGATGCAGGATGGCCGCATCGCCGGCACCCGCATCATCCTGCTCAAACCCGCCACCTTCATGAACGAGAGCGGCCGCAGCGTCGGCGAGGCGCTGCGCTTCTACAAGCTCGAGATGGACGCGCTCACCGTGTTCCACGACGAACTCGACCTCGCCCCGTTCAAGGTCAAGGTGAAGCAGGGCGGCGGCACCGCCGGACACAACGGCTTGCGCTCGATCGACCAGTACCTGGGGCCGGATTTCCGCCGGGTGCGCCTTGGCATCGGTCATCCCGGACACAAGGACCGGGTGACCGGGTATGTCCTGGGCAACTATACGAAGGTCGAACTCGACCCGCTGGCGGATATGCTTGGGGCGGTGGCGGCGGAGGCGGCATGGCTGGCAAAGAGGGATGATGCGCGGTTTATGAATGAGGTGGCGGTGCGGTTGCGGGGGGCGGATTGAGGCGGGCGGCTATGTACGGCCTTCGACAAGCTCAGGCTGAGCGGAGGTTGGTTTAGTCTGTCTAGACTTATGGGCGCTTCCGCTCACTCCCCACCCCGCTCATGCTGAGCTTGTCGAAGCACACCCACCAACGCTAGACCGAAACGATGTCCTTCTTCGCTTACCTTTTGCGCTGCAGCGACGGCAGCTATTACGCTGGCCACACCGACGACATCGACGTGCGGTTTGCCCAACACCAGACCGGTGCCCTTGGCGGCTATACCGCAAGACGCAGGCCGGTCGAGCTAGTCTGGTCGGACAGCTTCATGACCCGCGATGAGGCCTTTGCCGCCGAGCGAAAGCTCAAGGGCTGGAGCCGCGCCAAGAAGGAAGCGCTGATTGCGGGTGATTGGGAACTGATCTCCCACCTCGCGCGTGGTCGCACGGGTAGAAAGATAGTTAGGTAAGGATAGCGAGCGGCCTTCGACAAGCTTAGGCTTAGCGGGGTTGGGGAGTTGGTGGATCGTGGATGTTTCGCTCTTCATCACTCTTTGGTATGTCAACCGAAAGCGGACAAGGCCGATGAGTGTTAAGAAAACTCGTATCATGTATATTGAGGACAAGACGCAGGGCCTGAACGGGCTTGCCCGCATTGGACGTGTAACCCTTTCAAAATCAGGCCAGTCGCTACAGTATGGTGGGCGCACTTTTCAGAAGCTTGGCGGTTTTGGTTTCAAGGCCAACTATTTTGATGTTGAAAGCGGAGGCCATTTCTGGATTTCCGGACCGCGAAAAGATGGTCGTGACCGGCTCTACGAGGGTAGCGCCAAACCAGTCGAAGTAGATGCCGATGTGAGTGCTGAATATTGGCAGGAAATCCGAGGCCGTTGATCATCCCAGTTCGATGTCAGAGGTGGCCCGGTTTGTCTGCACAGGGATTGGCAACAGATAAGTGGATCGTCTGCCGGTTGCTTCCTCGATTTGCCGATATGGGTCGTCATGCAGGG
>JAYVWX010000213.1:0-3810 GCA_043785715.1 Novosphingobium sp.
TCGAACATGCCGGCGAACGGGTGGTGGTGACCGGCGACTACAAGCGGGCGCCCGACCCCACCTGCGCGCCGTTTGTGCCCACGCCCTGCGATGTCTTCATCACCGAGGCGACCTTCGGCTTGCCGGTGTTCCGCCATCCGCCGGTCGGCGAAGAGATCGCCCGGCTGCTCGCCGCCCTGGCCGCGCACCCTGAGCGCTGTGTGCTGGTCGGCGCCTATGCGCTCGGCAAGGCGCAGCGGGTGATCGCCGAACTGCGCCGCGCGGGCCATGACGCGCCGATCTACCTGCACGGCGCGCTGGAGCGCATGTGCCGGCTTTATGAGGAATGGAATGTGCCGCTGGGCAACTTGCGGCTGGTTGCCGGCACTCCGAAAGCGGCACTCGCCGGCACCATCGTGCTGTGTCCGCCCTCCGCGCTCAACGACCGCTGGAGCCGCCGCCTGCCCGACCCGATCACCGCGATGGCATCGGGCTGGATGCGGGTGCGAGCACGCGCCCGGCAGCGCAATGTCGAGCTGCCGCTGATCATCTCCGACCATGCCGACTGGGACGAGCTGACCGCCACCATCACCGAGGTCAACCCGGCGGAAAGCTGGATCACCCACGGCCGCGAGGCGGCGCTGCTGCGCTGGTGCGAGCTCAACCAGCGCCGCGCCCGCGCGCTGGCGCTGGTCGGGTATGACGATGAAGACGACTGAGGGGCGGGCCTGAGTGGAAGAGTTCGCCGCCCTGGTCGATGCGCTGGTCTACACCCGCTCGCGCAATGGCAAGCTGGCGATGATCGCCGACTATTTGCGCCAGACCCCGGACCCCGACCGCGGCTGGGCGCTGGCGGCCCTGACCGACGGGCTGGACTTTCCCGCGGTGAAATCCTCGACCATCCGCAACCTGCTTATGGCGCGGGTCGATCCGGTGCTCTACGCGTTGAGCCGCGACTTCGTCGGCGACACCGCCGAGACCGCCAGCCTGTTGTGGCCCGATCCGCCGCAGACCCCGACCCCGCCGAGCGTTGCGGAGGCGGTGGAGGCGCTGTCCGCCATGACCCGCGCAACGGTGCCGGGCAAACTGGCGGATCTGCTCGATCGGCTCGACGCCAATGGCCGCTATGCGCTGATCAAGCTGGCCACCGGGGCAATGCGCATCGGCATTTCGGCGCGGCTGGCCAAGGTTGCTTTCGCCCAGGCGTTCGGGGTGCCGGTCGACGATGTCGAGGAATATTGGCACGGGCAGACGCCGCCCTATGCGCCGCTGTTCGCCTGGGCCGCAGCCGGCGCGCCGCCGCCGACCAACGGCGATCTGCCGTTGTTCCGCCCGTTCATGCTGGCGCATCCGCTGGACGACACGCTGGTCGATCTGGCCGACTATGCCGCTGAATGGAAATGGGACGGAATTCGCGTCCAGCTGGTGCATGTTTCGGGTGAAACGCGGGTATATTCGCGTTCCGGCGACGATATTTCGGCGACCTTCCCGGAAGTCGCCGCTGCGCTGACGATCCCGGCGGTGCTCGATGGCGAGCTGCTGGTGCGCGGCAATCATCAGGGCGGCGAGACCGGCGGGGCGGCCAGTTTCAACGCTCTGCAGCAACGGCTTGGGCGCAAGACCGTCTCGCGCGCGATGCTGGCGGATTATCCGGTGTTCGTGCGGCTCTATGACATCCTCATCGCCGAGGGGGAGGATTTGCGCGCGCTAAGCTGGGAACAGCGGCGCGAGATGCTCGAGGAGTTCGTCCCCCGGCTCGACCCCGGTCGGTTCGACCTGTCGGCCGTCATCGCGGCGGAGAGCCTGGAAGACCTCGCCGAAATCCGCGCCCGCGCCCGCGACGACGCCATCGAAGGGGTCATGCTCAAGCGGCGCGACAGCCCCTATGTCGCCGGGCGCCGCACCGGCCTGTGGTACAAGTGGAAGCGCGATCCGCTGCTGATCGACTGTGTGCTGATGTACGCCCAGCGCGGCAGCGGCAAACGCTCGTCCTTTTATTCGGATTATACCTTCGGCTGCTGGGACGGCGACCCCGATGCTGGCGCCGAGCTGCTGCCGGTCGGCAAGGCCTATTTCGGGTTCACCGATGAGGAGCTCAAATGGCTCGACCGCTATGTCCGCCAGCATACCGTGGCGCGGTTCGGCCCGGTGCGCGAGACCGACAAGAGCCTGGTGCTCGAGGTGGCGTTCGATTCAGTGCATCAAAGCAAGCGCCATAAATCGGGCCTGGCGATGCGCTTCCCGCGGATCAGCCGCATCCGCGCCGACAAGCCTGCGCATGAGGCGGACAGGATCTCGGCACTGCGGGCGCTGATCACGAATTAAATCACCGACGCCCGATTTTTGGGGCGCTGGCCTGAAAATGGCCGCGCCAGTATTAATCGGCGCGGCCACGTAATTGTCGGAAGAAATTGCTCGATTATGGGCAGCGCTTACCGCACCGAACCACGACGAACCAGATTGACGATCGCCAGCAGGATGACCGCACCCAGCAGCGAAACCAGGATCGAGGTCACCGAAATGACACCCTGATTGATCGTTCCGCCTGACAGGATCAGGCCGCCCAGGAACGCGCCGACGATGCCCACGACGATATTCAGAAATATGCCCTGCTGACCATCGGTCCGCATAATAAGGCTCGCCAGCCAGCCGATCAGGCCACCAACGATAAGCCACATGATAATGCCCATATTCGCCTCCAGAAATCAACTTGGACGCTCCAAGTCTCACTGAGGCCAAAACGAGCGTGAATGGCGTTGGTTCCGCCGACCGGAGTCTAACCCGCGGCTTCGTCAATTGTTACGCCTGCCAGGAGGGCCGCAGTCGCATCGGCCCCGGATAGTTTGGCGCGCGGAATTTTTGCCGTTCCGTCCATGAGCTTGGTCAAACCGGCCCGTGCCCGCGAGGTCCGGCTTTTCATGGTTCCAACCGCGCAGCCGGCCACCTGTGCTGCCTCCTCGTAGCTCAGGCCGCCAGCTCCCACGAGCAGCAAGGCCTCCCGGTATTCGGGCAGCAGTTGCAGCAGGAAGTGGTGGGTGTCGGACAGGTGGATCGGACCTTCCTGAGCCGGCCCGGTGGTCAATATCCCCTCGGCGACGGTCTCGTCATAATCCATGTTGAAGCGGTTACGCCGCAGTTCATTGAGGTAGGTGTTGCGCAGGATCGTGAAAGTCCAGGCGCGCATGTTCGAGCCCACGGCGAAGCGGTCTTTCGCTGACCAGACTTTCACCAGAGTTTCCTGCACCAGATCGTCCGCGACATCCAGCCTGCCGCATAGACCCCGCGCAAAAGCGCGCAGGTGCGGTATCACCCGCAGCAATTCAACCTTGAAGTCCTCTCCAGGGACGGTCCGAGATGGCTGATCACTTGCCATCGTCGTCGTCAAACCGCTGGAGCAGATCCAAAAAACTTTTGGGAAGCGGCTCGTCGATTATGGAGTCGTAAAGGCGGCGCAGACCATCCGTCCAGTCAGGCTCCTGGCCTGGCTTGGGGGGGGCTCGCGATGACAGCCATTTCACCCGGTTCCTCGGCCCAATCAAGACAAACTCCATTTTCGCGCGCCTCATACTCGTGCTAGGCCCGGCCGGCGTCAAGCTCCCATGGCTGCCAACTGCGAATTAGGGGAACACTTTCAGATGGCTGTGGTTCCGTCCCAGTTTGTGAAACGCTTTGCGCCGAATGGGCGAAACGCGTTGGCGGCACATGGATAAAGACCCTTTAGCGCAGGTTCGAAAGCAGGCGTGGTTTTACCGCTATCCGCGCGGCCTGCCGATAATCCTGTTTCTGTTGGTTTGCTTGGCGATCCTGGGGATCGTTACGACGATCGAGCTG
>JAYVWX010000214.1:0-8234 GCA_043785715.1 Novosphingobium sp.
GCGATGGCCTCGCGCCACGCGGGTACGACGATCGACGTTCCATCCAGAACCTTCCGCCGATCGGTTTCGCCGAGCAGGGGCACCATCGCGGCAACAGCCAGGACCGGCTCGGGAACGAGGGCGGAACCCAGTTCTTCACCGATAGCCGCCAGTTCACGCACGCCAAGTCCCAGCCCGTCCTGATCCTCGCCGAGCAAAAGCGCCAGCCAGCCTAGATCGACGACTTGCCGCCAGGTTTCGCGGTCGATCCCGATTGCGTTCGTGCGGAGCGCGCGGATACGGCGAAGGTCGCCGCCCGCAGGCGCAATCGCGCCGACGCTGTCCCGGATCATCCGGACGCTTTCAATGCGGTCGATGCCCGTCAAATTCCTTGCTCCAGCGCTTCGAAGGACAGCGGGATAAAGTCATCGCCGCGACCCTCGAATACGCCACCCGGCACTGGCGAACCTGCAATCGTCTCAACAAACGCGTCGACGGCGATCGCACCCTGCCCTTGCGGAAGGACGACGAAGGGGTTGATGTCGATGGAGGCAATCGTGTCGGCATTCGCCGCCGCGAACAGCGAGAGCCGCGACAGCGCCTCGGCAAGCGCGTCAATATCGGCGGGCAGCGCACCGCGAACGCCGTGGAGAAGAGTGCTTCCGCGTACCTCTTCGATCATGTTTCTGGCATCATCGACCCCGAACGGCGCTGGCCGAAATACGACATCGCGCAACACTTCGACGAAAACCCCGCCAAGCCCGAACATTACGACCGGCCCGAAAAGCGGGTCACGCAACACGCCCAGAACGGTCTCGATTCCTGCGGGAACCAGCGCCGCTACCAGCACGCCGTGGATCCTGGCGCCGGGCGCCGCCGCCGCGGCACGAGCGCGGACGGCGTCATAACCTGCCCGCACCTCCGCCTCGTTTTCAAGATCGAGCAGCACGCCGCCGATATCGGATTTGTGCGCGATGTCGGGTGAAACGATCTTCAGGACCACGGGAAAGCCGATTTCAGCAGCAAGCCGCGCAGCATCGTCAGCGCTCGTCGCGACGTGCTCGATCGTTACCCGGAGCCCGGCCGCACCCAGCAGTTTTTTGCTCTCGTATTCGCTATAGCGCGCACCCGCGCTTATGTCGGACGCGTCGGGCAAGGCCAGATCAGGCCGTGCGGGTGCGTCAAAGCTTTCCGTGAACCGGACAAGTGCGCTTGCGGCACGCACCGCGCGCGTTGGATCCTCGAACACGGTATAGCCTGCTGCTTCGAGATCGGCGCGACCATCGGGACGGGAGAGCAGCGAAACCGACAGGTAGCGGTCTGAATAAAGTTCTGCGACGCGCTTCAGACCGGGCAGGAGCTTTTCGATGATCGCCGGATTGAGACCAAGATGGGAGAGGAAGATGATGACCGAGGAATAACGGCCCTCGTCAAGCAGCAGCCTCAGCATCGGCTCGATCAGGGCTGGATTGTTGAGGATCTGGGCGGTGACGTCGACCGGATTGCGCGTGCCGGCGAATGGCACCAGCTTCTTCAACGATTCCTGCGTGGCGGCCGGCAAGGGTTGTAACGCTATGCCCGCCTCGGCGGCAGCGTCGGCCATCAGCACACCGACGCCGCCCGATACGGTGACGACGCCGAGGCCGGCACTTCCAGGGAAACGCCCCCGCGAGGCGGCATAGGCCACGTCCATCAATTCTTCGATCGTCTGGGCCCGATAAACCCCGTACTGGCGAGCGACCGCGTCAAAAACTGCGTCGGAACCGGCGAGACTGGCCGTGTGCGAGGCCATCGCATCCGCGCCGGCGGCGGAGGTGCCGACCTTCATGACGATCATCGGCTTGCGGGCGCGCCGCGCGATGTCGAACGCCTCGACAAGCCGGCGGCCATCATGGATGCCTTCGATGCTGCCGATGATTACATCCGTCGCCGGATCGGCGGCCATATAAGCCAGGAAGTCGGCAACTTCGACATCGCACTGGTTCCCGGTCGTAGCCCAGAGATTCAAGGCGAGGCCGTGTTCGCGCATGAGCGCCAGGCAGTGCGATCCGAATGCCCCGGATTGACTGGCAAGGCTGATGCCGCCCGGTTGCGGGGCCTGCTCGACAATTCCGCTGGTGAACGTCGCGAGCACGCCTTGACGGGTGTTGATAGTGCCCATGCAGTTGGGGCCGAGCAATCGCAGGCCGGATTTTTGGGCGATCAGCCTTATCCTGTCCTGCGCTGACTTCCCTTCCGCACTAGCCTCGGAAAACCCCGCTGAGAATATGATCGCTGCCTTGACCTTGCTATCCGCGCACGCGGTGACCGCATCTGGGACATGGACAGCCGGCAGCGAGATGATCGCCAAATCCACCGGCTCCCCGATGTCGGAAATATGCGCGAATGCCTTCAGACCCTGGACGCGCTCGTAGCGCGGATTGACGGGTAGGATACGACCGGCATAGCCGCCCAGGATCAGATTTCTGATCGGGCGTCCGCCAATCTTGGTGGGATCGTCGGATGCGCCAATGACGGCAATGCTGCGCGGCGTGAAGAACGGCGCCAAGCTCGCCGATACGCGCATCAGATCGGCGACCAGGCAAATAGGCCGGCCATCTGGACCGGAATCCCGCACCCGATGCCGCACTTCGATCCGGCCAACAGGGCGACCTTCCCCTTGAGCAATTCCATCCTTGCCTCCTTGTCGTTCGATCCACTTTCACGGCGGGGCCGCACTTGTCAATATTTCGAACTTAATTCACAGAGTCGGCGATGACGACGATCCATAGCCAGTCCAGCGCCGCGATGTGCGTCACCGAACCTGGCCCGCCCGAAGTGCTGGAATGGACCCCGCAGCACCTTGAAAAGCCGCTGCCGATCGATATCGTCGTTCGTCACGAAGCGATCGGGGTGAACTTTCATGATATATATGTGCGTAGCGGCGCCTATAGAACCATGCCCTATCCCGGCGTGCCCGGTATTGAAGCTTCCGGCGTCGTGGAAGAGGTGGGAGACGCGGTCGTGGGCCTGAACGTCGGCGACAGGATAGCATACATCACGTCGCTCTACGGCGCCTATGCGACACGCCGCATCCTGCCGGCCGCGCTGGCATTGCCGCTTCCCGGCGACATTTCGCATGAGATTGCCGCCGCCGTCTTGCTGAAGGGGTTGACCGCCGACATGCTCCTTACCCGTCTGCGCGTGCTTGAGGCAGGCGCGGTCGTCGTCGTACACGCAGCGGCCGGCGGCGTCGGGCAGATCCTGACGCAAATGGCCAAATCGCTCGGGATTGCCGTTATTGGCGCCGTTAGCAGTTTGGCGAAGGCGGGGGTCGTGCGAGAATTAGGCTGCGATCATGTCGTCCTGTACGGCGGCAACCAGCTTCTCGACTGCGTTCGCGATGTCACCGACGGTCGCGGCGCCGACATGGTCTTTGACGGCGTCGGCGCGGCCACCTACCAAACATCGATCGACTGCCTGCGGCCGTTTGGCCATCTGGCCTTGTTCGGCCAGGCCTCGGGTCCGGTGCCGCCGATCGAACTCGCGCGGCTCGCCCAGAACTCGCTGTCGGTCAGCCGGCCGGTTGTTTTTCATCACGTGCAAGATCCCGGGCGCTACCGGGCATCGGCTGAACGCGTGTTCAAGCTGGTCCGGTCCGGCGCAATCAAAGTTGCGCCTCCGAACCGTTATCCCCTGCGTGAAGCTGCGGCGGCCCACCGCCTGCTTGAAAGCGGAGCTACCAGCGGATCGACAATTTTGATCCCGGGCCAGACAGCACTATAGCGCGGTACGAAAAAGCGCGCACCGGTTTGCTATGATCGGTCTCCTGGCCGGCTCCAATCGCGCAAGGGCCTTGCGTTTCCGGATTTGTTCGGACTATCGTGGACACGGAAAAGCCCGCCGGGAATCGAAACGCGAGTCCTCGTCTGGACGTATCGCAAAAGACGTGCTCGAGAGGGGATGATGGTGCAAGGAATCCTGGCCGGCTTGACGGTGATCGACCTGACGCAGAACGTTGCTGGCCCGTATTGCAGCCAAATTCTCGGCGATCTGGGGGCCACCATTATCAAGGTCGAACGGCCTGACGGCGGGGACGACACGCGGGCCTGGCTGCCGCCGTCGGTCGGTCCGCATTCATCGACCTATCTCGCATTGAACCGAAACAAGGCGAGCGTCTGCATCGACCTCGATACCGATGACGGATGCCGCCTCGCCAGGGAGCTGGCCGGGACTGCCGACATCTTCGTCCACTCGATGAAGCCGGGCAGCGCGGAACGCCGCGGGCTCGGCTGGGAGGGTTTGCGCCAGATAAATCCGAAGCTGGTATATTGTGCCATCAGCGCGTTCGGCTCGGTTGGTCCGCTCAGCCGTTTGCCCGGATACGATCCGCTGATGCAGGCCTTTACCGGCGTGATGAGCACCACCGGCAACGAGGGCGAGGATCCTGTTCGCGTAGGGGTGTCGCTGATCGACATGGGAACTGGCATGTGGGCCGCCATCGGCATTCTGACATCGTTGCTCGCGCGGAGCGCGACAGGCTCGGGCGCCAATGTCGAAGCGAGTCTGCTCGACACCGGCGTGGGCTGGATGAGCGTGTTCGTGTCGAACTTCGTTGCCTCCGGGGAGCTCCCCAAAAAGCTGGGTTCGGCGATGGCGATGACCGCCCCTTACGAGCTTTTCTCCGCCGCCGACGGCAGCGTTTTCATCGCGGCCGGCAACGACAGGCTGTTTGCCCGGGTTTGCCAGGGCCTTGGCGCGCCGTCATTGAGCGAAGATCCCCGCTTCAAAACCAATCCCGACCGCGTGCGCAACCGGCTCGAGCTCCGTGCCGAGCTTTCCGCGCTGGTGCGGCTCAAGCCGGCAAAGGACGTTGTGTCGCTGCTCCGCACGGCCGGTGCGCCGTGCAGCGAGTTGAACTCTGTCGAAGACATGCTGCATCATGCCCAGGTCGAGGCGGCGGGAATCGTGAGAGCGCTGCCCGTAGCCGGCCATCCCGATCACCGGGTTGTAGCCCTGCCGGTAAAAATCGATGGCCTGCGCGGTTCGCGGTTCGATCAGCCGCCGGAGCTGGGGGCCAACACGGACGAGATTCTGGGCAGTCTGGGATACGACGATCAACAGCTGGCCAGCTTGCGGGCCACCGGCGCTATCGCCTAGTTCAACCGAAAGCAGTCACGATGGGTTTTGAATACACCGATACTCAGCAGGAAATACGCGAGGCGGTTCGGCGGCTATGTGCGGATTTCGGCATCGATTACTGGCGCGAATGCGACGTGCGGGGAGACTATCCGGAAGCGTTCGTCGTAGCGATGACCGAAGCGGGTTGGCTCAGCGCCTTGATCCCGGAAGTATATGGCGGGTCGGGCCTGGGGGTCCTGGAGGGCTGCCTGATCCTCCAGGAAATCAATCGCTCCGGTGGAAATGGCGCCAGTTGTCACGCGCAGATGTATACAATGGCCTCGATCCTCAATCACGGCAGCGATGAGCAGAAGAAGAAATATCTACCGCGGATCGCGGACGGAAGCTTGAGGCTCCAGGCGTTCGGGGTGACCGAGCCCGACGCCGGATCCAATACGCTCAATATCAAGACGTTCGCAAAACGCACCCCCGGCGGTTACGTCATCAACGGCCAGAAAATATGGACGTCGCGATACTTCCAGTCGCATCTCTATCTGCTGGTCGTGCGAACCACTCCCCTGGCCGAAGTCAAGCGCAAGACGGACGGTCTGTCCCTGTTTCTGGTCGACATCGCCAAAGCGGGTGACAGCCTCAGGGCGACGCCGATCTCCACCATGTTGAACCACCACACCAATCAGGTCTTTATTGACGACCTTCATGTCAGCGCTGACGCTCTGATCGGAGAGGAAGGCAAAGGCTTTTACTATCTGGTCGACTCGCTCAATTCCGAGCGCTTGCTGGTGTCGAGCGAGGCCATTGGCGACGGGCAATGGTTCGTCAACGCGGCATCGACCTACGCGTCGCAACGGAACGTGTTCGATAGACCGATCGGCGCCAACCAGGGCGTGCAGTTTCCGATTGCGCGCGCTCACATGAACATCACCGCCGCCGAACTCATGCGCAACAACGCCGCCGCGCTTATGGACTGCGGCAAGCCGTGCGCGCAAGAAACGCTGATGACGAAATATCTTGCCACCGAAGCCTCCTGGGAAGCGGCCGAAGCCTGCATGACGACATTCGGCGGCTACGGCGTTGCGACCGAATATCACGTCGAGCGCAAATGGAAGGAAGCCCGCTTGTTCAGGACGGCGCCGATTTCAAACAATCTCGTCCTCGCCCAGGTCGCCCAGCACGGCCTCGGCATGCCTCGATCCTATTGAGCCGCGCTGGTGCCGATAGGCTCTATCGACGTCGCGGCGTTTGTCGCCCAGGCCGGGGTGGACAGCCGTGTCAGGGCAGCGACCGCGCCAGCTATCCTCGACACGATTGCTGTGTTGCTGGCCGGCAGCGTGGAGGACGTCGTCGCGCGGGTTGGCCGTGTGCTCCGGCCCGAGGAAGCCAGCGATAGCGTTCCCTCGTTTGATCCGGCGATCCGGCTGCGGCCGGAGGATGCGGCGTTGCTCTACGGCACGGCTGCGCATGCACTCGATTTCGACGACGTCAGCATGCTGGCGATTTGTCATCCCAGCGCACCGGTTCTGGCCGCGCTGCTCGCGGCGCGTCCCTGGTCACAGCTGACCGGGCCGGAACTGTGCGAGGCCCATGCTATCGGCACAGAAGTAATGGTCCGGATGGGACAAGCCATCGGGTTTGGACATTACGAATTGGGATTTCACACGACCGCGACGATGGGCGTTTTTGGCGCAACCGCCGCGGTGGCGAGACTGCTTCGGCTGGATCTCGGTGAAACCTCTGCCGCCCTGGCCATCGCGGCAAGCCTGGCATGCGGCTTGCGGCTCAATTTCGGTTCGATGGTGAAGCCGGTCCACGTCGGCGTTGCCGCGGCTAATGCGCTACGTGCGGTGGGTTTTGCCCGCGCCGGGGTGGAGGCGTCGCGTGCGGAGCTGTTTGGTCCGGGGGGCGTGTTCGAAGCGCTGAGCGGGGGCGCGCAGGTTACCTGGCCGGAAGATGTCGTGCTCGGTCGTCCCTTCGCGATCGAGTCCCCCGGCTTCGAACGCAAGCGCTATGCCTGCTGTTACCTGCTCCACAAGATCATCGCTCTGGGGAAGGAAGCGTCGCGCGATGGGATCTGTCTGGCGGACATCGCCAAGCTGCGGGTGGAGATGCCGCTGGGCGGCACTCGGCCACTGATCCATCCCATTCCCCGGTCGGGCACCCAAGCCATGTTCAGCGGACCCTATGCGCTGATTGCGGCGATTAACGACGGCGATATCGGCTTCGAGAGTTTCGACGACCGCACAGTCGCACGCCCCGAGATCCAGGCGCGGCTCGCCGATGTAGCGATTGCGGAGGTTGCGGGACCGCCATTGACGTCCGAAGAGATCGGCGCCGCACCTGTCAGGCTCGAACTGCAGATGGTCGATGGCTCCCTACGGCGATATGAGCGGACGGCCGCACCGGGGTCGCCGGCCGATCCACTGTCGGCGGAAGAGCTCCGGACGAAATGGGTAGGCTGTCTTCGCCGGGCGAGCCCTTCGCTGCCGGCTGGCAGGGCGGAGGCGCTTTATGGGCAAGGCGCCGCCAACCTGGCGAACGGCCACCTCGGTCCCTGGTTGCAGACTTTATGGAACGAGGTCCGCCCGGCCAACGCTTCTCCGGCGTGATCGCGCCTGCCGCATTTTTCCTGACCGCCGCCGCTTGCAAGGATGACCCAGCCAATGAAACAAACCACGCCGCCCGAAAAGACCGATCCTATGGTAGCCCCGTTGTTCGAGCCGGCTTCGTTCGGGGCACTCGAGCTGAGGAACCGTCTGGTCATGGCGCCGATGACCAGAGCGTTTTCGCCCGACGGCGTGCCGGGTGCCAACGTCGCCGATTATTATCGGCGCCGCGCCGAAGGCGGCGTCGGTCTGATCATCACCGAGGGCACCTGGGTCGGCCATCCATCGGCATCGAATGATCCAAACGTACCGAAATTCTATGGCGCCGAAGCTTTGGCCGGCTGGCGCGAGGTCTGCCGGCAAGTGCACGACGCGGGCGCGAAAATCGTCCCGCAGCTCTGGCACATCGGTGCCGCTGCAAAAAGCGAGGTGGCCGAAATCTACGATGTTTGCGTCGTTGACGAAACGGAGCGGCTCGGTCCTTCGGGGCTGATCAAGGCAGGAGTGCCCGGTGGCCGGCCGATGGTCGAGAAC
>JAYVWX010000215.1:0-6746 GCA_043785715.1 Novosphingobium sp.
CGGCCCGATGCCGGCGCGTTCTTCGAACGCAACGGGCTGCTGTTCGGTTCGGTCGGAGATGTGCGCGATGCCACCCGCAAGCTGATCGACGCGCAGCCGCTGCTCGGCGGGCTGGCCTATGACCCTTCGCTGCGCGGTATTGCCAAGGCTCTGCAAACCGCAGCCGAGGGCGCGGCCGACGACAGCGCCGATCCTGCGGTTGCAGGACTGGAGGCGCCGCTCACCAGGCTGCACCAGGCGATTTCCACCCAGCTTGCGGGGAAACCCGCGTTTTTCTCATGGCAGCAGCTGTTCTCGGCCGGCAATGGCGACCTCGCGCCGCCCCTGCGCCGCGTCATTCTCGCGCAGCCCCTGCTCGATTTCGGCAATCTCCAGCCCGGGGCGCTATCGGTGGCGGCGGTGCGCAAGCATGCTGCTGCGTTGGGGATCGATGCAGCCCACGGCCTGACCCTTGGCATTACCGGCGAGGTGCCGCTGGCCGACGAGGAATTCGGTTCGATCAAGGAGAACATCGGCGTGATTGGCCTGATGATGGCAGCGGCAATGCTGCTGACGCTGTGGTTCGCCACGCGCTCCGCCAGAATTGTGCTGGCGATCGCGGTGACAATTGTCGCCGGGTTGGCAATTACGCTCGCCGTGGGGCTATTGGCGGCGGGTACGCTGACCCTGATATCGGTCGCCTTCATTCCGCTGTTCGTCGGGCTCGGCGTCGATTTCGGCATCCAGGTCAGTGTGCGGTTCAATGAGGAGCGCTGGGCCGGTGCGGGACTGAGCGTTGCGCTGGAGCGCGCCGCCGCCGCGATCGGCGCACCGATCCTGCTCGCCGCCGGGGCGATTTGCCTGGCGCTGGGCGCTTTCCTGCCGACCGACTACATCGGCATTGCCGAGCTTGGCGTGATTTCCGGCCTCGGCATGGTCATCGCGCTGGTGCTCAATGTCACGCTGCTGCCGGCGCTGCTGGTGCTGCTCAAACCGCCGCCGCCTGCCGGTAAAGTCGGCTTCGACGCCGCCGCACCGCTCGATCGATGGCTGGCGCGCAACCGGCGCAAGGTGCTGTGGGCCTTCGTGATCGCCATGCTTGCCAGCATCGCCTCGCTGCCGCTGGTGCGCTTCGACTTCAATCCGCTGCACCTGCGCGATCCCAACGCGCCGGCGATGCGGATGCTGGCCAATCTGATCGCCGATCCGGCGCGCACCCCCAACACGCTGACCGTTCTCGCCCCCGATACCGAGGCGGCGAACCGGCTGGCGGCGCAGCTTTCAAAGTTACCTGAGGTGCGGGACGCGGTCACGCTGGACAGCTTCGTGCCGGCTGACCAGGAAGCGAAACTGCCGCTGATCCAAGACGCCGCGCTGCTGCTCGACGCCGCGATCAGCCCCTTCGACAGGGCCCCGCCGGCGGATGATACGGAGAGCGTCGCAGCGCTGCGGCAGGCGGCAGGCGAATTGCGACGCCTGTCCAGTGCGGTTTCTCGCCAGGCGGCAGTGGGAAGGCGGCTGCCTTCGGACGCCGGTTCAGCCTCGGTCGGCCTCGCTGCGGGCAAATTGGCGGCCGACTTCGAGCGGCTCGCGGCTGCCCCTCCGCAAGCCCGCGCTCGCGTCGAGGCAATGCTGGTGCAGCCGCTCACCGTCACGCTAAACAAGCTGCGCCTGTCGCTCCAGGCCAGCGCGATCACTCGCGAGACCGTGCCGCCAGAATTCACCGCCGAATGGCTGGCCCGCGACGGACGGGCACTGGTGCAGATCGTGCCGAGCGGGGACAGCGCCAACAATCAGGTGCTGGAGCGCTTCACCGCCGCCGTCCGCACGATAGCGCCAAACGCGACCGGACTGCCGGTAGCCACGCAGGAAGCCGCGCGAACGGTATCGGGCGCCTTCCTCCAAGCCGGTGTTCTGGCGCTGGTAATGGTCAGCCTGCTGCTGTTCGCGGTGCTGCGCAATATCCGCGAGGTTGCCTTTACCCTCGCCCCGGTGGTGCTGTCGGGCTTCCTGACGCTGGGCAGCTGCGTCGTCATCGGCCAACCGCTCAACTTCGCCAATATCATCGCCTTCCCGTTGCTGTTCGGCGTTGGCGTGGCATTTCATATCTATTTCGTGATGGCGTGGCGGCGCGGCGCGCGCGATTTGCTCCAGACCAGTCTCGCCCGCGCAGTGCTGTTCAGCGCATTGGCAACCGGCAGCGCGTTCGGCGCGCTGTGGTTCTCAAGCCATCCGGGTACCGCCAGCATGGGGCTGATCCTGATGATTTCGCTGGTATGGACGCTGATCTGTGCGCTGATTTTCGAGCCTGCGCTGCTCGGCCCTCCGAAAGCGGACGCCTGATCGGGGTTTTCGGCGGAGTTTCAAGGTTCCGTTTTTCGAGCGTAAACCAGTTGGAAACCGCTGCACGCCTATTAGTCCGGTCACACGAGGGCGCAGATGAAACACGAATTCAAATTCCCGACCGATGCAGTCAATCCGGACAAAGCTCCCCGGCCGAATGTCGCACTACGTTGCGAGGTGCGGCACGGCCGGCGCCCGTGGAAACTGGCCCGGCTGGAAAATCTTTCACAAGCAGGTTTCCAGATAGCATGGTTGCCCGAAGCCAGCACGGGACAGGCGCTTAGAATTCGCATTCCCGGTCTCCAAGCCCTTGACGCCAGCATCCGCTGGCAGCGGGACAAGGTCGTCGGCTGCGAATTCAGCGCACCGCTGCATGTCGCGGTGTTCGACCATATTCTGCGTCAGGCCCGAATCGACGGCAGTTGAACAGCTGAGCCTTGCCCGGATTGACCGCCTTAATCCTAGATATGAATGGCCCGCCCATAGGCGGCGAGCACCGATTCGTGCATCATCTCGCTTAGCGTCGGGTGCGGGAAGATGGTCTGCATCAGTTCCGCCTCGGTGGTTTCCAGCGTCTTTCCGACAACGTAGCCCTGGATCAGTTCGGTAACTTCCGTCCCGATCATATGCGCGCCGAGCAGCTCGCCGGTTTTGGAATCGAACACCGTCTTGACGAAGCCCTCCGCCTCGCCGAGCGCAATTGCCTTGCCGTTGCCGATAAACGGGAAGGTGCCAGCCTTCACTTCGTAGCCAGCCTCCTTCGCCTTGGCTTCGGTCAGCCCGACGCTGGCGATCTGCGGGTGGCAATAGGTGCAGCCAGGGATATTGCGCCGGTCGAGCGGGTGCGGGTGGACCTCCGCATTGCCCAGCTCCTGCGCGATGGCCTCGGCGGCGGTCACGCCTTCATGGCTGGCCTTGTGCGCCAGCCAGGGCCCGTCGGTGCAGTCGCCGATGGCCCAGACGCCTTGAACATTGGTGCGGCCGAAGCCGTCCACCTTGATGTGGTTGCGCTGGTCCGGCTCGATCTTGAGCTCTTCGAGGCCGATGTTCTCGAGATTCGGCACGATGCCGACGGCGACGATGACGTGGCTGAACTCGTGGGTGGTTTCCGTGCTGTCCGTGGTTTTGATCGCTGCCTTCACCCCCGTGCCGGACACTTCCAGCGCGCCGACATTTGCCGAGGTGAGGATCGTCATCCCCTGCTTCTTCAGCGCCTTTTCGAGAAAGGCAGAAACGTCGGCATCTTCGACCGGCACCACCCGGTCCAACCTCTCGACCACCGTCACTTGCGCGCCGAGATCGTTGTAGAAGCTGGCGAATTCGATCCCGATCGCGCCCGATCCGATGACCAGCAGCTTGGTCGGCATTTCCGGCGGGACCATCGCGTGGCGATAGGTCCAGATGCGAATGCCGTCGGATACGGTCTTGGGCAGCTCGCGGGCGCGGGCGCCGGTGGCGATGATGATATGCTTTGCGGTAAGCTCGGTGGTCTTGCCATCCGCCTCGACCGACACCTTGCCGCCGCCCAGCAGCTTGCCTTGCCCCATGTGCGCATCGATCTTGTTTTTCTTCATCAGCCCGGTGACGCCCTTATTGAGCTGCCCCGCCACCCCGCGCGAACGCTTGACGATGGCGCCGAGATCGGCGGTGATGTTGTCCGCCGACAGCCCGTAATCCTTGGCGTGTTTCATCTGGTGGAACATTTCGGCCGACCGCAGCAGCGCCTTAGTCGGGATGCAGCCCCAGTTGAGGCAGACACCGCCAAGATTTTCGCGCTCCACAATCGCGGTTCTGAGGCCAAGCTGCGCCGCGCGGATCGCCGCGACATAGCCGCCTGGGCCTGAACCAAGGACAATGAGATCATAGGGGTCGGACATTTACGCGCTTCCCGGAATTTCTGGACAGCAAAATAGCAGATGAACCAAGCAGGATAGTCGAAGCTATCCTTGGGCCGGAGCGAAAAAGTGAGTGGAGCGAACTGCGTCAGTCAGCAAGCCAAAACGTGTTCTGGCGGATAGGCGGGCAAGAGGATGAATTCATATGGAATGATTGATTGTCCAGGCGCAGGCGGGAAACTACGCTGCCATCATCGCGCTGGCCGGCGGTGGCCAGCGGAATGAGACACACGTCGCTAAGCACGGGAGTGCGGACCATGGCGTGTGGCCGGGTTTAACGAGCAGCGGCGCCTGTCACCGCACAGAGCCGCTGGTGCACCGACCAAGCGGCCGCCGGATCACGTTGTCACATTCATTCAATTGCTTGGGGCGGTTCCACTAGTTCCCTGCTTGGCGAGCAGGCGTGACCGTCCCGCCACATAAGCTCGAATCGACTCGATCTCTTCGCGCGACATCCATTTGCTGAAAGCAATCATGCCGTTGTCTTTAAGAGCACCGTCATGGACGATACTCTGCCACGTTTCCTTGTCGGCCAGCGCTGGGGATCGGCGAAGGTCGGGCAACACACCCGACGCAAGAACGCCGCCGCCGTGGCAGACTGCACAGGTGTTACCATAGAGAACAGCCCCCTGGGCAACTACCGACGCCGGCCAGACCTCCTCCACAACAACGACGGGGGCAGGTTCCGGCCGCTCGACCTTGTAGCTTGCTTTGGCCCCCAGCGCGAAGACCAGCAGTCGTCCGTTGGGCCGCGGTCCCGCCAGTTCGGCAAAGGCCGCAGGAAGGCCATAGCCGCCGCCATAGCCTGCCATCACGGCAACATATTGCCTGCCGTTGATCGCATAAGTGATCGGCGGCGCAATGATACCAATTCCGGTATCGAACGACCAGAGTTCCTTGCCCGTGTCTGCCGCATAGGCATTGAGTTTGCCCTTGGCACTGCCCGCAAACACCAGCCCGCCGGCGCTGGTCAGAACGCCGCCGTTGCCCGGCCCACCGAAGTCGACGCGCCATGCCTCTTTCTGCTGTACCGGGTCCCAGGCGATCAGATAGCCCTTGAGCATCGCCCGCACCGCCTTCTGCGCGGCGGCGTCGTCGGGCAATGTGTTGATCGCGAGATTAACGCCGAGATTCCAGCCGCCGGGACGCGGCACGAAAGGTTGATCCCTGACGTAGGCCAACGGTACTTCCTGTGCCGGAATATAGGCGAGCTGGGTCTGCGGACTATACGCCATCGGCTGCCAGTTATGCGCGCCATGTCCGGACGGCGAGGCGACAAAAACACCCTTTTCATAACGCGCGCCGGGTATTTCGACAGGCCGGCCGGTTTTCATATCGATCCCCGACGTCCAGTTCTGCGGAACAAAATTCTTGGCTGAGATCAGCGCTCCGTTGCTGCGGTCAATGACGTAGAAAAAACCGTTCTTGGGCGCCTGCATCATCACCTTTTTGTCGCTGCCGCCGATCTTGAGCGACGCGAGAATGATCGACTGGGTCTGGGTGAAATCCCATGATTCGCCAGGCGTGCCTTGATAATGCCATTTATATTCGCCGGTATCGGCATCGAGCGCGACCACTGAAGACAGGAAGAGATTGTCGCCCTTGCCGTTCGATCGCAAGCGATGATCCCAGGGCGAGCCATTGCCCACGCCGATCAGGATCTGGTTGAAGTCCTGGTCGTAAACAATCGAGTCCCAGACCGTGCCGCCGCCCCCGAACCTGGTCCAATCGCCATCCCACGTCGCCTGCATTCTGGCGATCATGGGATCGGACACTGCCCCGTCGGGCTTGGCGCCTATCGCGGGCGGCACAGTATAAAAGCGCCAGGCGAGCTTGCCCGATTGCGCGTCATAGGCGCTGACATAGCCGCGGACGCCGTATTCGCCGCCGCCGTTGCCAATCAGGATGCGCCCCTTCACCACGCGCGGTGCGCCGGTGATCGTATAGGGCTTGCTCTGATCGACTGTGACAATCGACCAGACAGGTGTTCCGGTTTTTGCGTCGAGAGCGATCAACCGGCCGTCGAGCGTCCCGACATAGACTTTGCCATCGTAAAGCGCCGCGCCGCGGTTGACGACGTCGCAACAGGCGTTGAACCCGGCCTCACCGGGCACTTCGGGGTTGTAGGACCAAAGCAGGTTTCCGGTGGTCGCATCGAGCGCATAGACCTTCGACCACGCGGTCGTGGTGTAAATGACGCCATCGGCAACCAACGGGGTTGCCTCCATTCCGCGCGCGGTGTCGAATTCGTGGCTCCACGCGAGCCCCAGGTCCGTTACAGTGCTGGCATTGATCGACGTCAGCGTGCTGAAGCGCTGCTCGTCGTAAGTGCCGCCGTAGGTCAGCCAGTCATCGGAGCCGGACGATAATCTCGCGGAAGCGGGCCGGTCGGTCGGTTCAGCCAAATTCTGCATGCCGCATCCGGTCAGGATAAGGGCTGTCAGCAGCACCGCCAGAATTCGCATGATCGGTCCATCACCTTGGCAAAAGTAAACCGGGCGGAGGGGCTCAGGCCATCTCCGCCCGGCA
>JAYVWX010000216.1:0-16435 GCA_043785715.1 Novosphingobium sp.
GGGCAGGTCCAGCGCGGCGGCCTCGCCGGGCGTGTCGATCCGCCACTGGCCCTTGCCGTCATAGCCGTCGCGCCGGGTCTTGAGGATGCCCGGGGTGCCGAGTGCGGCGATGGCCGCGCTCAGGTCCTGCGGCGAATCGACCGCGGCATAGGCGGCCGGCCTGCCGCCAAGCTTCTCTACGAACTGCTTCTCGGTCAGCCGGTCCTGCGCGATGCCGAGCGCGCGCGGGTGAGGTAGCAGAGGCACGCCGCCCAGTGCCGCCAGGGGGTGCAGCGGGACGTTCTCGAACTCATAGGTCACCACCGCGCAGTCCGCCGCGAAGCGGGCCATGGCCTCGGCATCGTCCCAACCGGCACAGGTGAAGGCGGCGCTGACCTGGGCGGCGACGCTTTGCGCCTCGGGGGCATAGATGTGGCAGCGATAGCCCAATTGCGCCGCCGCCATCGCCAGCATCCGGCCGAGTTGCCCGCCGCCCAGAATGCCGATGGTTTCGCCGGGCGGGATCATCTCGCTATGACGGCCGCGCGGCCACGCCGGCGCTTTGCCCGGCGCGGTAGGCCTTCAGCCGGTCGGCCAGCTCCGGATCGCCCAGAGCCAGGATTGCCGCCGCCAGCAGCCCGGCGTTGGTCGCCCCCGCCTCGCCGATCGCCAGCGTGCCGACGGGAATGCCGGCGGGCATCTGAACAATCGACAGCAGGCTGTCCTGCCCCGACAGCGCTTTGGACTGCACCGGCACGCCGAGCACCGGCAACTGGGTCAGCGAGGCGACCATGCCCGGCAGATGCGCCGCGCCCCCCGCCCCGGCGATGATCACCTTGAAGCCCTCGTCCGCCGCGCCCCTGGCGAAGGCGAACAGCCGGTCCGGGGTGCGGTGGGCGGAAATAATCCGCGCGTCATGCGTCACGCCAAGCTGGTCCAGCGCATCGGCGGCGCATTTCATCGTCGCCCAGTCCGACTGGCTGCCCATGACAATTGCGACTGGTGCCCCCATCGCCCCTATCGCTCCGACAGATAATAGCGCTCGAGCGCGTTGAGGCTGGCGTCCAGCTCGTAGACAATCGGCTGGCCGGTCGGAATCTCCAGACCGGTGATCTCGTCATCGGAAATCCGCGACAAATGCTTGACCAGCGCGCGCAGGCTGTTGCCATGGGCGGAGACCAGCACGGTCTCGCCGGCGATCAGCGCGGGGGCGATGGCGCTCTCCCAATAGGGCAGCACCCGGGCGATGGTGTTCTTCAAGCTCTCGGTCGAAGGTATCGCAATACCGGCATAGCGCGGGTCTTGGCCCAGATCGAACTGCGATCCGGCGGCTAGCACCGGCGGCGGAATGTCGAAGCTGCGCCGCCAGATCTTGACCTGGTCCGCCCCGTGCTTCGCCGCCGTCTCGGCCTTGTCTAGGCCGGTGAGCCCGCCGTAGTGGCGTTCGTTGAGCCGCCAGTCCTTGTGCTCGGGAATCCACAGCCGCCCGGCGGCCTCCAGCGCGAAATGGAGCGTCCGGATGGCGCGGGTCTGGAGCGAGGTGAAGGCGAGGGTGGGGAGCATTTCCCTCTCCGCGAGCAGGCGGCCCGCAGCGCGCGCCTCCTCCTCGCCCTTGGCGGTCAGGTCGACATCCCACCAGCCGGTGAAGCGGTTTTCCAGGTTCCACTGGCTCTGGCCGTGGCGCACGAGGATCAGACGAGGCAAGATGGACGGCTCCCGGTTGCGCAAGCGGCTGGACCTAGCTTTTCGGCGAGGGTTTGGGAAGAGCAGGCTCGCCCGAAGTGCCGAGGATGCGCGCCTGCGCTTTGCGGCGATGCAGGTTCTCGCGCAGCTTGGCGGCCAGGCGCTGTTCGCGCGTCGGTTTGCCGGTGGTGGGCATGGCGCGTTCCTGCCGCGAGAGCGGGTCAAACGCAATACTGGCGGGCGGTTGCGGCTTGACAGTGCGGCGCGTCCCGGACAATAGCGCGCCCCTGCCCGGACCGGCCCGGGCGCGAGATAGTGCTCTGCCGGATTGTCTGAATGGTCACGCTGCCGTAGCTCAGTGGTAGAGCGCATCCTTGGTAAGGCTGAGGTCGGGAGTTCAATCCTCCCCGGCAGCACCATTCGGACCGACATTTACGCTGGGCCTGCCCCCTGCGGGGCGCCTGTTACCGCCCCACCGCCTGATGCCCCAGCGGCCCGTGACCTTTGCCGAAACCCGGCGCCGCTGCCAGCGCTGCGCGCACGAAGCCGCGAGCGCCGCCGATTGCCGCTTCAAGGTCCATGCCCCCGCCCAGCAAGGTCGCAATCGCGCTCGCCAGGGTGCAGCCGGTCCCGTGGGTGTGGCAGGTGGCGATGCGGGGGGACTGCCAGACCACCGGATCACGCCCAGGCATGACCAACCGGTCCTCAATAATATCGCCCTCGGCATCGCCGCCCTTGGCAAGATAGGCGATCCCGCGCGCCGCCATCGCCGCATCTGCGCCGAGGGCGGCGAGTTCAGCGACGTTTGGCGTGGTCAGGGTGGCAAGCCGCATCAGCCGTTCGAAGGCCGCGATGGTCTCAGGATCGGCGAGCGCCGCGCCGCTGGTGGCGAACATCACCGGGTCGAACACGACCGGGATCGTGAGGCCCTCCAGCCGGTCCGCCACCACCTCGGCGATAGCGGGTGAGCCGAGCATGCCGATCTTGATCGCATCGACGCCGATGTCGCCCAGGCAGGCATCGATCTGTGCGGCGACCAGGTCAGGCGCCAGCACTTCAACCGCCTGCACGCCCAGCGTGTTCTGCGCGGTGATCGCGGTAATCGCGGTCATCGCATAGCCGCCGAGCATGGTGATGGTCTTGATGTCGGCCTGAATACCGGCGCCGCCCGAGCTGTCGGACCCGGCGATCGTCAGGATGCGCGGAGGCATCACCCCGCCGCCGCAGCCACCGCCGCGCAGATCGCGCCGACGACGCTTTCCACCTGACCCGCATCGTCGCCCTCGGCCATCACCCGGATCACCGCTTCGGTCCCTGACGGCCGGATGACCAGGCGGCCTTTGCCTTTAAGCGACGCCTCCGCATCGGCGATTATCGCCTGCACCCGCGCGTCATTCAGCGGCTTGCCCCCGGCGAAGCGCACATTGCGCAACAGTTGCGGCACCGGATCGAACAGATGGAGCAGCTCGCTGGCTTTCTTGCCGGACTGCACCAGCGCGCCCAGCACCTGCAACGCGGCGATGGTGCCGTCGCCGGTGGTGGCGTGATCGAGCAGGATGATGTGGCCGGACTGTTCGCCGCCAACGTTGTAGCCGCCGGCCTTCATCGCCTCGAGCACATGGCGGTCGCCAACTTTGGTGCGCACCAGCGCCAGGCCCTGACTGCCGAGAAACCGCTCGAGCCCGAGGTTCGACATCACTGTCGCCACCACCCCGCCGCCCCTGAGATCGCCCTGCGCGGCCAGCCGGCTCCCGATCAGCGCCATCAGCTGGTCGCCATCGACCGCTTTGCCCTGTTCGTCGACGACGATCAGCCGGTCGGCATCGCCATCGAGCGCGATGCCGATGTCGGCCTGCTCGGCGACCACCGCCTGCTTGATTGCGTCCAGCGAGGTCGAACCGACACCGTCGTTGATGTTCTTGCCATTGGGCGAAACCCCCAGCGTGACGATTTCCGCGCCCAGTTCCCAGAACACCGAGGGCGCGACCTGATAGGCGGCGCCGTGGGCGCAATCGACGACGATCTTGAGCCCGTCGAGCCGGATATCGTCGGGCAGCGAGGCCTTGACCGCATGGATATAGCGCCCACGCGCATCGTCGATCCGCCGTGCCCGCCCGATGTCGCTTGCGGGGGCGAGCGCGAGGTCGCGCCCCAGCATCGCCTCGATCGCCAGCTCGTCCTCGTCGGACAGCTTGAACCCGTCCGGGCCGAACAGCTTGATGCCGTTGTCCTCAAAGGGATTGTGGCTGGCCGAGATCATTACCCCGACATCGGCGCGCATCTCGCGGGTCAGCAGCGCCACCGCCGGGGTGGGCATCGGCCCGAGCAGCACCACGTCCATGCCGACGCTGGTGAAGCCCGCCACCATCGCACTTTCGAGCATGTAGCCTGACAGCCGCGTGTCCTTGCCGATCACCACCCGGTGCCGGTGGCTGCCGCGCAAAAAGCGCGTGCCCGCCGCCTGGCCGACCTTCATCGCCACCGCGGCGGTCATCACCCCCATATTGGTGAGCCCGCGAATGCCGTCGGTGCCGAAATACTGCCTGCTCATGCGCGCCCCGTCTGATTGAAAACCGCCGCGTTGCTATGTCGCGGCGCGGCGCTAATGTCACGCGTGTTGGGCGCGAAAGGGCAGGGGGACCGCATGGCCGAGGAGACGCGGGCGCTGCTGCTGCCCGATGTGCGCATACCGGCGGTGTGGACCTTTGCCGGGCTGGCGGCCGGCCTCGCCGCCGGCTTGGCGCTGCAGGGCACGGCGCTGCTAGCCCCGGCGATGACCGTTGCGACACCGCTGGGCGCACTGTGGCTGAAAGCGTTGCAGATGACGATCCTGCCGCTGGTGACGGCGCTGCTGTTCCTGGGCGTGGTGCGCAGCGTCGCGGCGGCCGCTGGGGGCGCCACGGCCAGGCGCACGCTCACGCTGTTCGCCGCGCTGCTGCTGGCCGGCGCGGTGATGGCCGTGCTGCTGACGCCGTTGCTGCTGCGGGCGGTGCCGATCCCGGCACAGGCGGCAATCGCGCTTGGTTCGGCGGCAACTTTCCCGCCCGGCCCGGTACCCGGCATCGGCGATTTTCTGCAGTCGCTGGTGCCCGCTAATGTGCTGGCGGCGGCGGCGCAGGACGCGATGCTGCCGGTAATCGTGTTCACTGCGCTGTTTGCCCTCGCCTCGACCCGTCTGGCGAAGGCCCCGCGCCGCCTGCTGACCGGTCTCGCCGAGGCCGTTGCCGGGGCGATGATGGTGATTATCGGCTGGGTGCTGGCGCTGGCGCCGCTCGGCGTCTTCGCGCTGGCGCTGGGGGTGGCGGCGAGCAGCGGGACGTCGGCCATCGCCGCGCTGGCGCATTATATCACGGTGGTCAGTGCAATCGGCGCGGTGGTGTTGGTCGCCGCCTACGGCGTTGCTATCGGCCTCGCGCGCCAGAGCCCCGGCAGCTTCGCCCGCGCCGTGGCGCCGGCGCAGGCGGTGGCGATCTCCACGCAATCCTCGCTCGCCAGCCTGCCGGCGATGCTGGCCAGCTGCCGCCGCCTGGGCTTGAGCGAAACCAGCGCCGAATTCGTCCTGCCGCTCGCCGTCGCCCTGTTCCGCGCGACCAGCCCGGCGATGAACCTGGCCGTGGCGATCTATGTGGCGAAGCTTTCCGGCGTGGTGCTGACCCCGGCGGCGCTGGCGGCGGGCGTCGCGGTGGCGATGCTGACGACACTTGGCTCCCCCTCGCTGCCCGGCTCGATCAGCTTCGTCACCGCAATCGGCCCGATTGCGCTGGCGATGGGCGTGCCGCTCGGCCCGCTGGCGCTGCTGGTCGCGGTCGAGATGCTGCCCGATATCATGCGCACGCTCGGCAATGTGACGATGGATGTGGCGGTGACGGCGGTGGTGGACCGGCGCGCCCGGGGTCAGAGCGCCTTCTCGTAGATGTTGTATTCGCGATTGACCGTGCTGCCGATGGCGTCGGCGATGGCGTTCATCCCCTGGTTGTCGTCGAGCACCCAACCGATCTCCGCGCGCTTGCCGCCATAGCGGTTGACCGCCGCGTCGCGGATGCGCTGGATCATCATGAAGGCGAGCTGGCTGGCGATGCGCGACGCCTGCAGCGGTTTGCGCACCCCCATCAGCGGCACCCGCATATCGGCGTTGGTGGGCTTCCACAGCCACAGGCCAAGCTTCAGCCAGCCCAGCAGGCTTGGCTTGCCGTTTTTGCGGTTGAGCCGCTTGAGTACCTTGTTGGCATCGGGCAGCGTCATCATGAAGGCGACCGGTTCGCCGTCGAGTTCCGCCACCATGATCAGGTCGTCGCGCACCAGCGGTTTCAATTTCTTGGCGGTGAAGGCGATTTCGCTGTCGGTGATCGGCACGAAGCCCCAATTGTCCGACCAGGCATCGTTGAGGATGTCGAGCAGCAGGGCGGCCTCTTGCCCATAGCGCTTCATATCGATCTTGCGCACATTGATCCGCGGATTCTTTTCGCCCGAGGCGACGATGCGCTGGATCAGCGGCGGGAACGGCTTGACGATATCGAGGTCATAGGTTTTGAGCACCTTGGCGGCTCCATAACCCAGCGCCTCGATCCAGCCCCGATATCGCGGCGAATTGTGTCCCATCATCACCATCGGCGGATGATCGTGGCCCTTGACCAGCAGGCCGGGCTCCTCCCAGATCGACAGGCTGATCGGCGCGAGCACCCGGGTCATGCCCTGCGACCGCAGCCAGTCCTCGGCGGCGGCGATCAGCGTCTGGGCGGCGGCTTCGTCCTCGGCTTCGAAGGCGCCCCAGTTGCCTGTGCCGGGACCCATCCCCTGATCGGGCGGCGCGGTCAGCGCCAGTTCGTCGATATGCGCGGAGATGCGGCCGATAGTCTTGCCGCTGCGCTTAGCGAGGAAATACCGGCAGCGGGCGTGTTCGTGGAAAGGATTGCCGCCGGGGGTGTATTTCTCGACCTCGTCGGAGCGCAGCTGCGGCACCCAGTTGGGATCGGCGGCATTGATCCGGTAGGCGAAGTCGACGAATTCATCGCGGTCGGACCTGGTTATCACCGGGGTGACTATCACTTCGCTCATTTCCGGCAATCTCCCCCGCGATGCTGGTTCAGTTCAGCGCGCTGTCCTGCGACATTGCCCGGCGGCGCGGATGGCCGCTGGCGATGCCGCCCGACAGCTGTTTCACCCAGGGGTGATGCTCCGCCACCTCCTCGGTATAGCCGAGGTTGAACACGGTTGGGCTGCGCTCCGGGCGTTCCTTTTTCTCGTAATAGGTGCCCAGAACCCGGTCGAACACGTAGTTGGTGATGCCGTAGTTGCCGTCCTCGTCGAAATAATGGTGCTCGATATGACGCGCCTTCTGGAACGCCACCCAGCGCCATTTCGGCTTGAACGCAAGGTGCTGGATGCAGTGCATGAACTCGTAATAGCAGGTGGTGAGAATGCCGGTGGCGAGTGCCGCCGCCGCGCCGCCGGCTCCGCCGATCAGCCAGCCGATCGGCAGGGTGGCGATGGCGATGGTCGGCAGGGTGGTGTGCAGCGCGCCGAACAGCACTTCGAGATGGTTGGGATCCTGATGATGGTCGTAATGGATGCGCTTCCAGGTCGGCGCCAGCCATTTGCGGCGCCACATCCAGCGCCCGTGCAGGACATATTGGTGGAGCAGATGCCAGACCAGCGGATAGATCACCAGCGCCGCGCCAATGGCGCCCAGCGTGCGGAGCGGGCTTGCCGGAAACAGGGCATAGGCGAGCCCGCAAAACGCCGCGACCGTCAGATAGGCGACAATCGTGTAATGCTGGAAATAGGCCGCAACCAGCTGCCGCAGCGTCATCCGGTCGAGATAATGCGACCGTTTCCAGAACGGCAAATGGCTGTCATCGATAGTGGTCTGCGACACGTATGCGATCCTCTTGAAGCTCTCGCCCCATAGCAGGCGAAGCCGAGCGCCGCCATAAGCCTATCTTTGCGGCGGGAATTGGGCGAAACCGCTTTGCGGCCAGCGAGATTACCAACGCTTGAACCGCACTCTCTTGATGTCGCCTTGCTCAGCTCGGCATCAAAATCTTTTGCAGCTGCGCCAGTGCGGCCGCGATTTCAGCCGCGGTGAACGGTTTGCAAACCACAGGCATATGGCGAAACTGCGCCAACACCCCATCCTCGCCATAGCCGGTGACAAAGGCGAAAGGCTTGCCCCGGGCAGTCATCGCCACCGGGAGCGGATGGGCCTTCTGTCCGCCCAGATTCATATCGAGCAGCGCGACATCGAAGTCGAGCGAGGCGATCGCGCCCAGCGCATCGTGCATCGTCCCCAGCGTGCCGGCGATTTCGTGGCCCGCCTCAATCACCGCATCCTCGATCATCATGGCGACCAGAGGTTCGTCTTCGACGATCAGCACCTTCATGCCGGGCGCGCCGACAGATCGACCGGCAAGCGGAAGGCGCAGGTGACGCCGCCCGGCTGGAATTCATGGTCGACCTTGACGCCGCACTCTCCCGGGAAAACGCCTTCGATCAACCGCATGCCGAAACCCTTATGGCCGGGCGGCGAGACCGCTGGTCCGCCCTGCTCCTGCCAGTAAAGCGCCATCGACCCGCGTTCGGCCGATTCCCAGCGAATCGCGACGTGGCCCGCGGGCGTGGAGAGCGCGCCATATTTCACCGCATTGGTCGCCAGTTCATGCAGCGCCATGGCCAGCGCGGAAGCGAAGCGCGGTTCGAGCCGCACATTCGGCCCCTCGGTCAGGATACGATCGGGATCTGCAAGAACCACCGTCTGTTCGATTACCTCGCCAACTTCGGCGCTCGTCCAGCTTTCGCGCGTCAGCACATCGTGCACCTTTGCCAGTGACTGCAACCTCGCTTCGAAGCTTTTCCGGTTATCCGGCGGGGCGTCGCGAAAGCTTTTGGCGGCGATGGACTGGACAGTGGCAAGGGTATTCTTGACCCGGTGGTTGAGTTCTCCGACCATCAGTTCCAGCCGCTCGCGGGCGTTCTCGAGATCGGTGATATCGGTGTTGCTGCCATACCAGCCGACAATCCGGCCGTCCTCGTGCAGCGGCTCGATGCGGGTGAGGAACGGCCGGTAAGTGCCGTCCTTGCCGCGCAGGGGAAAGGTCATTTCGAACGAGGCGCCAGTTGCAATCGCGCCAGTCCAGCGTTCCAGCACGTCGGGCAGGATATCGGGGTGATGCACGCTCTGCCAACCCCAGCCCGCCATCTCGTCCGGCTGTTTTCCGGTGTAGTCGTACCAGCGCTGATTGTACCAGTGGATCCAGCCATCGGGATTGGCCATCCACAACAGGGTGGGAACACAATTGGCGAGGGCGCGAAATTGGGTGCAGGTGATATCGCTCTCGTCGATCAATGCTTTCATCCTGACCCCCCTGTGTTCGCCTCTCGCGTTTAGTCGATGGCGGCAAATGGTCATACGTTTGGGAACTTAATTGGTTCCCACTTACTCCTCGGTCCGGATTAGCACGGTTTCGCCCACCAGGGCAAACAGCAGGAACGGCGCCCAGGCCGCGATCAACGGGGGATAACCGCCGAAATTGCCCATCGCCAGCGCGGCATTGTCCACCACAAAATAGGCGAACCCCAACGACATGCCGATAATGGAGCGGATCAGCAGCTGGCCCGAACGCGCCAGGCCGAAGGCGGCGATTGCCCCCAGCAGCGGCATCAGCATCGCCGCTAGCGGGCCGGACAATTTGTGCCACCATTTGCCCTCGAGCTCGCTGGTCCGCCGGCCCGCCGCCTGCAATGCGCCGATCGATCGGGACAGGCGGAAAATGTCCTGGCTGTCGGCATTGACCGCGCTGATCGCCAGCTGCGCCGGGGTGACATCGCGCGCCACGACCAGCGGCGCTATGGGGGCGCTGGCGGCGCTTGCAACATCGAAGCGCACCGGCGCCTCCAGCCGCCAGCCTGGCGCGGCATAGCTGGCGCGCGGGCTGCGCAGCTGCTGGGTGATCATCCCGGCCGCGTCGCGCCGGTACCATGTTACCCGCTGCATCGCCATGCGCGTACCCTCGCCGGTCAGTTCACCCACCGCGAGGATATCATTGCCGTCGCGCACAAAGACATTGTTGCGGACCCCGGAATCCTGCGGCACCCGCCCGAAATCAACCGCCTGCCACGCTGACAAGGTCGCATTCGCCCGGGTGACGACACGCTCGTTGAAGCCGAAGCTCAGCAGCGAGACCACCGCCGCCGTGAGCATCAGCGGCGCGAGCACCTGATGCGCCGAGAGCCCGGCCGCCTTCATCGCCACCACTTCGCTGTTCTGGTTGAGCGCGGCCAGTGTGAAAATCGTCGCCAGCAGCACCGAATAGGGCAGGAAGCGGGCGATCAGCTGCGGTGCGCGCAGCGACACATAGGTCCACAGCTGCGCCTCGTCATTGCCGGGATGGGCCAGGATCTTGCCGCTCTCGCTCAGCAGGTCGAGCATCTGCAGGACCAGCACCAGCATGATCAGCACCGCGACAATGCGCATGGCGAACAACCGCGCGAGATAGAGCGTCAGCGTGCGCGACGGGAAAAATTCCAGCTGCATCAGGCCCGGAACTCCATCAGGCGAAACCAGGATTGCGCCGGCGGCTGAGCGCCCGCAGCCGTTTGCCGATATTCTGGGCGACGCGCTCCAGCGCGCCGATCGGCTGGCCGCCGGGGACATAGGCGATGCGCCAATACATCCAGCCGATGAGCGCGGCGAAGATCACGAACGGCCCCCATTGCACCAGCACCGGATCGGCGCGGCCGATCGCGGCGGCGTCCGCCCCATATTGGCAGACCTTGTGATAGACCACGACCATGACAATCGAAACGAACACCCCGAGCGAAGACGTCGACCGCTTGGGCGGGATCGCCAGGGCCACCGCCAGCAGCGGCAGGAAGATCATCATCGCCACTTCGGCCATCCGGTAGTTGAAGCTGGCCCGGCTGGCCAGGCGGGCGTCGGGCGGCGTTTCATCGCCCCAGCCAATCCGGAGCAGTTCGGGCAGGATCGATTCGCGGTCCTTGCCGCGCTGGCGGAAACGCTCGAGCGCGGGCAGCTCGATCGGCAGGTCGTGGCGCGTGAAGCTGAGCACCCGCGGGGCGGCGCCCGGCGCGTCCTGCAGGATCTGGCCCTGGCTGAGCCGCAGGATGATCGTGTCGGGATTGTTCCTGAGCGCCAGAAACCGGCCCTCGCGCGCCGAGATCGACAGCACCTGACCGCGCGAATTGGCGACCCGGGCGAATATTCCGATCAGCTGCCGGCCCTCGTCCCGGCTTTGCTCGATGCGCAGCGCCATGCGGTCCTGCAGCGTGGTGAATTCGCCGACCTTGATCGCCGCGCCCAGCGCGCCGGACCGCAATTCATATTGCAGCTGCTCGTAATAATAGCGCGACAACGGCTGGAGATAGCCGACGATCACCAGATTGACCGCCATCAGCGCGGCGGTGATCAGATAAGGCACCCGCAGCAGCCGGTTGTAGCTCAGGCCAACCGCGCGCAGCACATCGAGCTCGCTGGTGACGGCCAGCTTGCGGAAGGCGAACAGGATGCCGAGCATCAACCCCAGCGGAATGGCGAAGCCGGCGTATTCCGGCAGCAGATCGGCCAGCATGCGGAACACCACGCTGACCGGACCGCCCTGGGTGGCGACGAAATCGAACAGCTTGAGCATTTTGTCGAGCACCAGCAGCGAAGCGGCGATGACGAACACCGCCAGCATGGGGCCGACGACCAGCCGGAAGATGTAGCGATCTGTGGCGGTGAGGAATGGCAAAGGGGAGCCCGGCTTGGTGCACGCCCAAAGCGGCGGTCAGCCAAGCCTTATCGTTCGCGCTTTACAAGGGAAAGCCCCAATCACGCTGGCGGGCCGGACGATCAGGCCTTCTCCAGCGTGCACTGCAGCGGATGCTGGTTGCGGCCGGCGAAGTCCATCACCTGGTTGACCTTGGTTTCGGCGATTTCATAGGGGAATACCCCGCAGATGCCGATGCCCTTCTGGTGAACGTGCAGCATCACCCGGGTCGCCTGTTCGAGGTTCATGTTGAAAAAGCGTTTGAGCACCATGACGACGAATTCCATCGGCGTGTAGTCTTCGTTCAGCAGCAGCACCTTGAACTGGCTCGGCTTCTTGGATTTGGTTCGGGTCTTGGTGGCGGTGCCAAGCTGATCCTGGCCGTTGCCTCCGCCCGAATCGCCGCTGCCCGGATCGCCATTCCCGGCGGCGCGCGGCAGCACACAGGTGTCCAGCTGTTTCAGCTGCGAATCTTCAAGACCGGAACGCCATGCCATGGTGACAGAATATCGCATCGAGGGGGTACAAAACAAGGTGTCGATGCCACGATCTGGTTTCGGAAATGCAAACGGGCCGGACAGTATGCACTGTCCGGCCCGCACATGCGGCAGGCTGGCCTTGGAGGAAAGCCGGATCGCCGAGCATCAGGCGGCTTGCTTGATCTTCTGCACGGCCAGGCTGGCGCGGGCGGAAAGCGGCGCGAAAGCTTCGCCCACCAGCTTGAGCATGGCTTCGCCGTTCCTCGAGCTGAGCGCGATGGCGTGATCGACATTGCGGCGTAGGATCGTGCTTTGCAGCTGGACGAAGTCGGTCGGCGATTTCACCCCGGCCAGCGCCTTGACATCGGCAGTCACGGTTTCGACCGCAGCCTTGCTCTCGGCGACATAGCTCTTGCCGATGTCCTGCAGGCCATTGGCGAGGATCTTGCCCGATGCGACCACCGCCTCGACATTGCCCTTGGCAAAGCCGGAGGCCTCGCCGAATACGGCGCTACCCTTGTCCAAGGCGAGCTTGGCCTTTGTCTGCGCAACGGCGACGAGGGTCTTGAGGTCGGGAGTGTAGGTCGCGGATTTCTTGGTGGGCATGGGTGTATCCTTCAAACGTTTGAGAACTTTGGCAGGTGCGGCTTGAATCTTCAGCTTGACCGGCTTTGCAGTGGTCGCCGGTGCTGCTGTCTTGGCGATTTTCGTGGCTACCGTTTTATGGGCGGCGGCGTTTTTGCGCGGGGCGGTTTTCGGGGCGGCGGCTGCCTTGATGCGCTTGGCCTTGGGAGCCTTCGGAACCTTGGCAGCCTTCGGCTTGACGGCAGCGATGCGCTTCAACGCCGGTTTGGCCAGGTCGGCTTCCAGCTCTGCCGGAAGCTCGACCTTCGTCGGCGCGATGGCGGGCACGGGCGAAGCAGCGGCGGCGGCCGGCTTGACGATCTTTTCTGCGGGAGCTTCGCGGACCGGGTTGGGCCTGGCCGGAAATTCGAGCGCCGCGGGAGCCTGCGCGTCGGCCTTGGCCGGCGCCTTTTCGGCGGCGCTGGCATAGGCTTTTTCGGCGGATTCAGTACCGTTGTTGTCTCCGGTATCGGCCATGATCGATCAGTCCTTCGCTTTATACCCGCAGGCGCGGTTTCAATGCTGCGGTGCACCATTTAGCGTTCGCAGAAGCGAAGTCAACCCCAATGCTGCAATGCAGCAAAAAACATTGGAGTGCGGGCGGGACTGCGTCTATCGCGATTTCACATAGCGGCCCGGCGCGTCCTCGATCACCGGATCGCCGGCGCCGCCGGGCGCGCGGTTTCCGGTCGCTGCTGTCTCGCCGGGATCTTGCGCCCGCAGCCACTGCGCCCAGTGCGGCCACCAGCTGCCCTTGTGTTCGCCGGCCCCGGCGATGAAGGCCTCAAGGCTGTCCGCCACGCCGGCGTTGGTCCAATACTGGTATTTGCCGGCCGCGGGCGGGTTGACGACGCCGGCGATATGCCCCGAACCGGCCAGCACGAATGTCAGGTCGCCCCTGAGATGATGCGTCAGCTTCCACACGCTTTCGGGCGGCGCGATGTGATCCTCGCGGCCGGCCTGGATATAACACGGCGTCTTGATCCGGCCGATGTCGATCGGCGTGCCCAATGCCGATAGCGAATCGGCCACCGCCAGCCGGTTGTCGCGGTAAAGATCGCGCAAGTATGCTTCGTGCCATTTGGCCGGCAGGTTGGTGACATCGCCGTTCCAGTGGAGCAGATCGAAGGCCGGGTAGTCTTCGCCCATCAGGTAGTTCTTGACGACGTAATTCCAGATCAGGTCCTGCCCCCGCAATAGATTGAATGTCGCCGCCATCACCCGCCCGTCGACAAAACCGTCGGGCGAGAGCCGGCGGACGGCGGCGATTTGCGCGTCGTCGATGAAATGCTTGAGATCGCCCGCCTGCTCAAAATCGACCTGGGCAGTGAAGAAAGTGGCGCTCTTGACTTTGCCGGCATCGCCGCGCCGCGCCATGATCGCCAGCGCCGCGGCCATGGTGGTGCCGGCGACGCAATAGCCGATGGCATGGACGGCGGGCACCTCCAGCCGGGCGCGGATCGTGTCGATGGCGTCCAGCTCGGCGGCGATGTAATCGTCCCACTCGACTTCGGCCATCGAAGCGTCCGCCGATTTCCACGAGACCATGAACACCGAAATGCCTTGCTCCACCGCCCAGCGCACAAAGCTCTTTGCCGGGTTGAGGTCGAGAATGTAGAAGCGGTTGATCCATGGCGGGAAGATTACGAGCGGCACGGCGAGCACATTTTCGGTCACCGGCGTATACTGGATCAGCTGGTAGAGCGGCGTTTCATGCACCACCTTGCCCGGGGTGATGGCGATATTTTCGCCCAGCCGGAAGGCCGAGGCGTCGGTGTGGGTAAGCTGGCCGCGCTGCAGATCGGCGAGCAGATGGGCAAAGCCCTTGACCAGGCTCTCGCCCTGGGTGGCGAACGCCTTTGCCAGCGCCTGCGGGTTGGTGGCGAGGAAATTCGCGGGGCTGAGCGCGTCCAGCACGACTTCTGTAAAAAAGCGCAGCTGCGCCGCCTTGGCGGGATCGGCCGCTGCGGCCTCCCTGGCCATCGCCGCCAGTTCCTCGGACATCAGCAGATAGGTCTGGTGGATCAGCGCGAACAGCGGCGTCTGGCGCCAGGCCGGATCGGCGAAGCGGCGGTCGCGGCGCGGCAGCTCGGGCTCCCCCTCGCCGGCCGCTGCGGCTTTCGGCCCGATACCATATTGCCCCAGCACCGCTTGCCACAGTGACAGGCCGTTTTCCCATAGCCGCATCTGCCGGACCGGATCGGACAGCGGCAGCGACTGGCGCCAGCCATCGAGCAGCCTCAGCCAGGTGACAGGATTGGTGTAATGCGCGACCCGGTTCGCCGCTTCGAGTGCCTGCTGCTGCTGGAACTCCAGCCACATCGCCTGCATCCGGCCAGCGACCGCGGCCCAATGCGCGCCGCCTCCGGAACTTGGCATATCGGCTTGTTTGCCGGGAAGCAGTTGCTCCCATGCGGCGCGCAGCGCCTCGTCCTGCGCCCGCAGCAGTTCGGCAAAATCGCCGCTGCCCACCCAATCGTCTCCGCCAGGATCGTCCGCCATTCAAACTGACTCCATAAGATCGGCGCAGGGCCGCCCGGCGGCAGTTGCGCGCCATCTCCACCCCTGCGAACAGCATAGCTCGCCATGCGCCATTTGCCAGCGCCAGTTTATCGCCTAATAAACAAGGCTTGCGGCATGCCCGCCGCAGGCAAACGGATATCCCTGAGGTCATGGACGACGAGTTCTACCGCATCAAGCGACTGCCGCCCTATGTCATCGCCGAAGTGAATGACATGCGCGCCGCAGCCCGCCAGGCGGGTAAGGACATCATCGACCTTGGCATGGGCAACCCCGATCTGCCGCCGCCGGCGCATGTCATCGACAAGCTGTGCGAGGTTGCCCGCAAGCCCGACGCCCATGGCTATTCCGCCTCAAAAGGCATCCCCGGTCTGCGCCGGGCCCAGGCCAATTACTATGCCCGCCGCTTCGGCGTCGAACTCGACCCGGCCAGCGAGGTGGTGATGACGATGGGATCGAAGGAAGGGCTGGCCAGCATGGCGACGGCGATGACCGCGCCCGGCGATGTCGTGATGGCTCCCAATCCCAGCTACCCGATCCACACCTTCGGCTTTATCATTGCCGGGGCGACGATCCGCGCGGTTCCGGTTACCCCCGACGAGAATTACTGGCGCGCGCTGGAGCGGGCGATGGCCTTCACCGTGCCGCGCCCCTCGGTGCTGATCGTCAATTACCCCTCGAACCCTACCGCCCAGACGGTGGACCTGGCATTCTACGAGCGGCTGGTGGCCTGGGCGAAGCAGAACAAGGTCTGGGTGCTGTCCGACCTTGCCTATTCCGAACTCTATTACGACGGCAATCCGACCCCCTCGATCCTGCAGGTTCCGGGCGCCAAGGACATCGCCGTCGAATTCACCTCGATGAGCAAGACCTTTTCGATGGCCGGCTGGCGGGTCGGCTTCGCGGTTGGCAACCAGCGGCTGATCGCGGCGCTGAGCCGGGTCAAGAGCTACCTCGATTACGGCGCCTTCACGCCGATCCAGGCGGCCGCCTGCGCCGCGCTCAACGGCCCGCAGGACATCGTCGAGGCGAACCGCACGCTCTATCGCAAGCGGCGCGACGTGCTGGTCGAATCATTCGGCCGGGCGGGCTGGGAAATCCCGTCGCCCAGAGCCTCGATGTTTGCCTGGGCGCCGCTGCCGCCGGCGCTCAGGGACATGGGCAGCCTCGAATTTTCCAAGCAGCTGCTGACCCACGCCGAAGTCGCGGTCGCGCCCGGCGTTGGCTACGGCGAGGACGGCGAGGGCTTCGTGCGCATCGCCATGGTCGAAAACGAGCAGCGGCTTCGCCAGGCGGCGCGCAACATCAAGCGCTACCTGGCTGGCATGGGGGTCAACTCCACGGCGGCTTGATTGCGCTTGATGGGCCGCGCTCTATCGCCAAGCT
>JAYVWX010000217.1:0-4644 GCA_043785715.1 Novosphingobium sp.
TATATCGTCAAGCACGGCAAAGCCGTGGCGCACCGCTTTACCGACAGCTGCATCCGCGCCGCTGAACAGATCGGCGAATACTGGCGCGATGTCGGCACGCTCGATGCCTATTTCGATGCCAACCTCGATCTCACCGACACGGTGCCCAAGCTCAACATGTACGATCGGGACTGGCCGATCTGGACCGACCAGGTCATCGCCGCCCCGGCCAAATTCGTCCACGACGAAGACGGGCGACGCGGCATGGCGATCTCCTCGCTGATTTCGCAGGACTGTATCGTTTCGGGAGCCGTAGCCAGACGCAGCCTGCTGTTCACCGGGGTGAAGATGGGCAGTTTTTCGAGTGTCGATGAGGCGGTGATCCTGCCCCATTGCAATATCGGACGTGGTGCGCAGTTGAGCCGCGTGGTGATCGATTCCGGCGTGCGGATTCCGGACAAGCTGGTGGTCGGCGAAGATCCGGTGCTCGATGCTCAGCGCTTCCGCCGAAGCGAAAACGGAGTGTGCCTGATCACTCGCGACATGATCGAGCAACTCAAGGCCTGACGATGGCGCTATCGGTCCTTTCGGTCGCCTCGGAAGCGGTGCCGTTGGTCAAGACCGGCGGGCTGGCCGACGTCGCCGGGGCATTGCCCGCCGCGGTCGCGCCTTATGACGTTGCCATGACGACGCTCATGCCCGGCTATCCTGCGGTCATGGAGGAAATCGGCAAGGGAAGGGCGCTGCATCGCTATGACAGCCTGCTCGGTCAGCCGGCCCGGTTGATTGGAGCGAAGCTGGGCGATCATCCGCTGATCGTACTCGATGCGCCCGGGTTTTTTTCGCGAGACGGCGGGCCCTATGCGGGGCCGGACGGCAAGGACTGGCCCGACAACTGGCGGCGCTTTGCGGCCCTGGGTCGGGCGGCTGCAGACCTGGCCGGCGGGCTGGTCAAGGCCCGCAAGTTCGATCTGCTCCATGCGCACGATTGGCAGGCGGCGATGTCGCTGGCCTATCTGCGCTTTGCACCGGTCAAGGGCAGCAAACCGGTGCCTTCGGTCATGACGATCCACAACATGGCCTTTCAGGGCTATTATGGACGCGAGGTGTTCAAAGAACTGGGCCTGCCGCGTTCGGCCTGGAAGTTCGACGGCGTCGAACACCATGGCGGCGTGGGCATGCTCAAAGCCGGAATGGAAGCGGCGAGCGTCATCACCACCGTCAGCCCGACCTACGCACAGGAAATCCGCGGGCCCGAATTCGGAATGGGACTCGAAGGCCTGATTGTCAGCCGCGGCGAACGGGTGCGCGGGATCGTCAACGGAATCGATCCGGCGGAATGGAACGCGGCGAGCGACCGGCACTTGGCCGCGAATTACACCGTGCGCGCACTCGGCAAACGCACGGCCAACAAACGCGCGCTTGAGGCTGAGTTTGGGCTGGAACCGGGAGGCGGACCGCTGTTCATCGTGGTCAGCCGCTTGACCTGGCAGAAGGGCATGGACGTGTTGCTCGAAGTGCTCGACCACCTGGTCGGGATCGGGGGCAGGCTAGCGCTGCTCGGATCGGGCGATGCCGCGATCGAAGCCGAGTTGCGCGCTGCTGCGGCGCGCCATCCGGGCAAGATCGGGGTGCGGATCGGCTACGACGAAGCGCTCTCTCACCGGATGCAGGGCGGCGGCGATGCGATCCTCGTGCCGAGCCGCTTCGAACCCTGCGGACTAACCCAGCTCTACGGCCTCGCTTATGGCTGCGTGCCGGTGGTGGCGCGCACCGGGGGGCTGGCCGATACGGTGATCGATGCCAATCTCGCAGCGCGCGAAGCCGGGACAGCAACCGGCGTGCAGTTCTCGGGGATCGACTACCCCACGCTGGCCGCAGCCGTCAGCCGGGCGGTGGCGCTCTACCAGCAGCCGAAGGCGTGGAAGGCGATCCAGCGCAGCGGGATGAGGACCGATTTCTCGTGGAAGAACAGCGGCCGGGTGTATGCCGAACTCTATCGCGAACTGGCGGGTGCAAAATGACTGTTCAGATGCACGCCTCCGCCCCCTTCGCTGGGCAGAAGCCGGGCACTTCGGGCCTGCGCAAGAAGGTCCGGGTGTTCCAGCAGCCGAACTATGCCGAGAACTTTATCCAGGCCACTTTCGACGCAGTGGCGGCTGGAGCGGGATCGACATTGGTGATCGGTGGCGACGGGCGGTTCCACAATCGCACCGTGATCCAGCAGGCCATCCGCATCGCCGCCGCCAACGGCTATGCCCGGGTACTGGTTGGCCAGGGCGGAATCCTTTCGACCCCTGCCGTCAGCCACATCATCAGACTGTTCGGGGCAAGCGGCGGATTGATCCTTTCGGCCAGTCACAATCCAGGCGGATCGAACGAGGACTTCGGAATCAAATACAATGTCGCCAATGGCGGCCCCGCGCCCGAAGCAGTGACCGAAGCGATTTATGCCCGGACGCAGACCATCGAGCGCTGGCTGGCTGTCGATGCGCCGGAGATCGATCTCGACACGATCGGCTGTAGCCAAGTTTGCGGCATGACGGTCGAAGTGATTGACCCTGTCGCCGACTATGCCGCGCTGATGGAAACGCTGTTCGATTTCGATGTGATCCGCAGCGCGGTGGCGCGCGGATTGACGATGGCCTTCGATGCGATGAGCGCGGTGACTGGTCCCTATGCGGTCGAGATTCTCGAACGGCGCCTCGGTTTCCCGGCTGGAACCGTGCGCAATGGCCTACCGCTCGAAGACTTCGGCGGACGTCACCCCGATCCCAACCTCGTTCACGCCAACATTCTCTACGACCTCATGATGGGCCCGGACGCTCCTGACTTCGGCGCAGCCTCAGACGGCGATGGCGACCGCAACCTGATCATCGGCAAGCACCGCTTCATCACCCCTTCGGACTCGTTGGCGCTGCTGGCCGCCAATGCGCATCTCGCGCCAGGCTATGCGGGCGGACTCAAGGGCATCGCCCGCTCGATGCCGACAAGCGCTGCTGCCGACCGCGTGGCCGAGGCGCTAAATATTCCTTGCTACGAAACTCCGACCGGCTGGAAATTCTTCGGCACCCTGCTCGACGCCGGCCTGGCAACGATCTGCGGCGAAGAGAGCGCGGGCACCGGCTCCGACCATGTGCGCGAAAAGGACGGACTGTGGGCAGTGCTGCTGTGGCTTAACATCCTGGCAGTGCGTGGGATCGGTGTCGATGCGCTGGCCCGAGAGCATTGGGTAAGGTTCGGGCGCAACTACTATGCGCGCCACGATTACGAGGCTATTGAAACCACGCGCGCCGATACTCTGATGGCGGAACTGGTGGCTTCGCTGGCATCGCTTCCGGGCAAGTCATTCGGACCGCTCACAATCGCTACAGCAGACAGCTTTGCCTACACTGATCCAGTCGATGGCTCGACCAGCGCCGACCAGGGCATCCGCCTCTTGTTCCTGGGCGGATCACGGATCGTCTTCCGCTTGTCCGGCACCGGCACCGAGGGAGCGACCTTGCGGATCTATCTCGAGCGCTACGAACCGGTCGGCGGCAACTTGGATCGCGAGACACCCGACATGCTCGCCGAGCTAATCTCGGCGGCGGAAGCAATTGCGGGAATCGCGCGGCTGACCGGGCGCTTCAAGCCCGATGTAGTGACGTGACGCAGAGCTACGGCGCGAACGTCGCCCGGGGAAAGACGCATTTCGCCGTCCGTTCGCCGCGAGCGAGCGCAGTCTGGCTCTGTCTGTTCGAGGGCGATCTCGAACAGCGCATCGCGATGCATCGCGAAGGCGACGACTGGCTGGCCAAACTGACCGGCGACCACTCCGACACTCGATACGGCTACCGCGCCGAAGGCGAATGGGCTCCCGAGCGCGGGCTGTGGTTCGATCCTGCCAAGCTGCTGGTCGATCCTTATGCGCTGGAATTGGACCGCCGCTTTGTTCAGGATCCGCGGCTGGCCGAATACGGGACAGACACCGCCGCATTGGTGCCGCGCGCCGTAGTCCTCGGCCAACTTCCGAAAGTCCGCCAGCGCAAGCCTCAATTCGAACGCGGTGGGCTGATCTATGAACTCAATGTGCGCAGCTTCAGCATGCTGCACCCCGATGTGCCGGAGAGCCAGCGCGGAACAGTCGCCGCGCTCGCCAATCCCGCGATCATCGCGCACCTCAAGAAGTTGCATGTCAACGCGGTCGAATTATTGCCGGTCACCGCCTGGATCGACGAACGCCACTTGCCCCCGCTTGGGTTGAGCAATGCATGGGGCTACAACCCGGTCACAATGATGGCGCTCGATCCGGGTCTGTGCCCGGGCGGGGTCTCCGAACTGCGCGCCATGGTGGCGGCGCTGCATAAGGCCGGGATCGGTGTGATCCTCGATCTGGTGTTTAACCACACCGGCGAGAGCGATGTTCACGGAGGCGTGCTGTCGCTGCGTGGACTTGACGATTCAGCCTATGCCCGCGCCCCGGACGGAAGCCTGATCAACGACACCGGCTGCGGCAACACGCTCGATTTCGCCAATCCTGCGGTGCGGCAACTGACGCTCGATAGCCTTCGTCACTTCGTGCGCCATTGCGGAGTGGACGGCTTCCGCTTTGACCTTGCAACGGTCATGGCGCGTGGTCCGGATTTTTCCTCCAATGCACCGATCTTTGCCGAAATTGCGGCC
>JAYVWX010000218.1:0-5732 GCA_043785715.1 Novosphingobium sp.
TTGACCACCAGCCAGGTCAGCCGGGTGCGGATGGTCAGCGCAATCGGTTCGTTGATGTCGCCGTCGCCCGCGCCCGACAGCAGCAGCACGTCCTCGCCGGCTTCCTCCTGGATGATGTGGACGACATCGTCGACCGTGATCTGGCCGACCAGCCGCCCCGCCTCATCGACCACCGCGGCGGAAATCAGCGCGTATTTCTGAAAGCGCAGCGCCACTTCCTCCTGGTCCATGGTCACCGGAATCAGCGTCTGGTCGCGCTTCATCACGTCGCTGAGCGCGACGTGCCGGGGCGCGCGCAGGATCCACGACAGCGCGCAGGAGCCGACCGGGTGATACGCCGGATCGACGATGAACACTTCCCAGAATTCGGTGGGAAGGTCGTGGTCGTCGCGCAGAAAATCGATCAGGTCGCCGACCGTTAGGTGTTCGGGGAAGGCCACGAAATCGCGGCTCATCAGGCGGCCGGCGGTTTCCTCGGGATGCGCCAGCGCCGATTCGATCGCCGCGCGGTCTTCAGGCTCAAGCTCGGCGAGCACCGCCTGACGGTCGTCCTCGTCGAGATCCTCGATCATCGCGACGGCGTCGTCGGTTTCGAGCTGCTCGGCGATGTCGGCGATGATCCCGGCGGGAAGGTCTTCCACGAACAGCTCGCGGACATGGTCGTTAAGCTCGGCGATGACCTCGACGCTCATCAGATCGTTGATCGCGCGGGCCAGCGGGCGGCGCTCGTCGCGGCCTACCAGTTCGAACAGATCGGCGATGTCGGCCGGGTGGAGCGGCTCGACCAGTTCGTAAACCCGGTGGGTGTCGCCGGCATCCAGGGCATCCTCCACCCGGCGGACGAATTCGGGTTTCAGCCGGTTCTCCTCGTCGAACCGATCGCTGTCGGGCCCCTGTCCGGGATCGGCGCGCGCGCTGTCGTCCGCCGCGGCGACGGGATCGAGCACTATGCCTTCGGGTTCGTCCGGATTCACCGGCGTGGGTCTAAGGCGGCCCGAAACAATTGCAACCGGGCTTGGCCGCCGCGCGTGACATTGTCAGGATCGACCCTATATCGGCCCGCGAACCGCAGGAGAACATCACATGGCCGACGAATATCTCACCCTCACCCTCGATGCCGGCAATGGCGGCGGCGGCGACGTCAAGATCAAGCTGCGGCCCGATCTTGCACCCGGCCATGTCGCGCGGATCAAGGAGCTGGTGGGCGAGGGCTTCTACGACGGCGTCAAGTTCCACCGCGTCATCCCCGGTTTCATGGCGCAGGGCGGCTGCCCGCAGGGCACCGGCATGGGCGGCTCCGACAAGCCTGACCTCAAGGCCGAATTCAGCGCCGAACCGCACGTCCGCGGGGTCTGCTCAATGGCCCGCACCAGCGCGCCCAACAGCGCCAACAGCCAGTTCTTCATCTGCCTGGACAACGCGAACTTCCTCGACAAGCAGTACACCGTCTGGGGCGTGGTCGAGGATGGCATGGAGCACGTCGATGCGCTGCCCAAGGGCGAACCGCCGCGCGAGCCGGGCAAGATTGTCAAAGCGGCGGTGAGCTGAGGCTTATCAAAGCCCCGCCTTCAGCACCCATTCGTGGAAAATCCGCACCGGGCGGCTTGCCAGGTCGCGCGGGCGGCAGATGAACCAGTAGCTATAGGGGCTTTCGACCTCGACGTCGAACAGCCGGGCCAGGCGCTCGTCATGCGCGCGCTCGAAATGGTCGGCGTGCATGATGGCGATACCAAGGCCCTGGGCGGCGGCTTCGAGGATCAGCTGGCCGGAATCGAAGTGGTCGATCGCGGCGGGCTGGAACTGGTCGAGGTCCATTGCGGCCTTCCAGGCGTCGAAGCTGTCGCCCAGGTCGTTGTGGATCAGGAAGGTCTGTTTCGCCAGCACTGCATTACCAGGCGTCGAGCCGATGTCGTCCACCAGTTGCTTCGAGCCGAAGGCGTAGACCCGGTTACAGTCGAGCCGAAGCGAATGGAACGAAGGTTCCGGCTCGCGCGACAGGATGATTGCCGCGTCCAGCGTGTCGCCGACCCGCTCGCCCAGATTGCGCCCGGTCTCGATGTCGATATGCAGCCGCGGGTGGAGCTGGCGCAGCTCCAGCAGGCGCGGGAACAGGCGCTGCTCGCCGAACAGCGACGGTACGCCAAGATGCAGCCGCAGCACCGCATCGCTCTCCACCTGCGATTCGACCGCCAGCGCCAATTCCTCGAGCCGGGGCTCGACCGCGTCGTAGAACGCCTGGCCTTCATCGGTCAGTTTCATCGCCTGGTGTTGCCGGGTGAACAGCCGCTTGCCGGTAAATTCCTCCAGCGCGCTCACCCGGCGCGACAGCGCCGACGGGCTGAGCCCAAGCTCATGGGCCGCCGCCTTGGCCGAGCCGAGCCGGACGGTCCGTATAAACGCTTCAAGGGCGGGCAAGGGAGGCAGGCGGCGCGTGGACAAGGATCAGTCTTCGCTCGGCTGTTCGGAAACGGGCGGATGCAGGCGCAACCGGGTGACGCGGCGTTCGTTTCCCTCGGTGATCTCGATGCGCCAGCCGCTTTCGTGGGTCAGGATGGCGCCGATCGGGGGAACCTGCCCGGCCAGCACGAACGCCAGCCCGCCCAGCGTATCGACCGATTCCGTGACATGGGCCAGGCGCGGGTCGATCTTCTCGGCGACATCGTCGAGTTCGGCGCGGGCATCGGCTTCCCACATCCCGCCTTCCAGCGGGATAATCAGCTCCTCCGGCTCATCGTCATGCTCGTCCTCGATTTCGCCGACGATTTCCTCGACCAGGTCTTCGATGGTGATGATGCCGTCGGTGCCCGAATATTCGTCGACCACGACCGCAAGGTGGATCCGGCTGGCGCGCATGTCGGCCAGCACATCGAGCGCCCCGCGCGCCTGGGGAACGAACAGCGGCTGACGCATTAGCGCCTTCCAGTCGTCCGGCGGCGTGCCACTGGCAAGATAGGCGAATACGTCCTTGATCAGCAGCATGCCGATCACCTCGTCGAGCGTCTCGCCATGGACCGGCATGCGGCTGTGGCCATGCTCGGCAAAGGCCGCAACGACTTCATCCCAGCTGGCGCTGGCCGGCAGCGCTATGATTTCGGAGCGCGGAATCGCGACATCGTCGGCGTCGTGCTCGCTGAAATGCAGGAGATTGCGCAGCATCTGCCGCTCGGTCGGCGAGAGGTCGCCGCTGACGCCGGCTGTTTCTCCGGCATCGTCCTCATGCTCGTCGATCGCCTCTTCGAGCTGGGCGCGGAGCGACTGTTCGCCATCGCGCAATCCGAACAGCTTGCAAAGCGCATGCCATAGCAGGTTGCGACTGTCCGGTTCTCCCGCAGCGGGATCGCCCGGTCGCCCGCGTTCTGCGCGGCCATTGTCGGCCATTGCTGTATCTACGCCCCTTCAGCCTATCCTGCATCGCCATATGGGTCCGCCAACCCCAAAAGGGCAAGGGCCTTTATCTCCAGCGCCTCCATCGCGGCAGCACCTTCGGGGCACAATTCGTGGTCGTGCCCGGCAAGATGGAGCAAGCCGTGGATGACGAGATGGGCGGCATGGGCTTCAAGGACGATAGCTTTGTCGGCCGCCTCGCGCGCGCAGGTCTGGAAGGCCAGGGCGATGTCGCCGAGCAGCACAGGCGGGCCGTCAGGGGCCAGAGCGAGCAGTTCCGCGCGGGTAAGCATCGGGAACGACAGGACATTGGTCGGCTTGTCCTTCCCGCGCCATTCGCAATTAAGCGCCTGGACTTCGGCGTCGGCGGTGAACAACAGGCTGGCGGAAAGGCGCGGGTTGGCGAGTTCGGGCAGAAGTTGGACGAGAGCGGCGGCGGCGCGGGCGGCGAGGGTTTCCCAGTCGGCGGCGGCAGGCCAGAGGGCATCGATATCGGTTTCGAGGGCAAGCATTGGCGATGTGATAGCACGCCGGGGCATTAGGGTCAGGGGGCTGGCAAACATGCTCCTCCGTCCGCCAATCAATTATCCTTCCCCTCATAAGCCTCGACAATCCGCCCGACGATGGGATGCCGCACCACGTCGCCCACACCGAATCGCACCGTGGCGATGCCTGCGATCCCCTCCAGCCGGCTGACCGCATCCCTCAGCCCGCTCTGCTCGACGCCGCCCGGGATATCGACCTGCTTGGGGTCGCCGCAGACGACCATGCGGCTGTTCTGGCCGAAGCGGGTGAGGAACATCTTCATCTGCATGGGCGTCGTGTTCTGCGCCTCGTCGAGGATGACGAAGGCGTCGGCGAGGGTGCGGCCGCGCATGAAGGCGATCGGGGCGATCTCGATTTCGCCCGATGCTATCCGCCGTTCGACCTGCTCGGGCGGCATGCAATCGTAAAGCGCGTCATAGATTGGGCGCAGATAGGGGTCGACTTTCTCCTTCATGTCGCCGGGCAGGAAGCCCAGCCGCTCGCCCGCTTCGACCGCCGGGCGCGACAGGATCAGGCGCTGGACGCTGCCGCTCATCAGCTGGCTGACCGCCTGCGCCACGGCGACAAAGGTTTTGCCGGTGCCGGCCGGGCCGAGCGCGAAAATGATGTCGTCGCGGGCCAGCGCGCGCATATACTCGATCTGCATTGCCGAGCGCGGGACGATGGTTTTCTTGCGGGTGCGGATCATGATCGGCGGGGCGTCAGTGCTGCCGGTGATGATGCCCTCCAGCGTCGGCTCGTTCGACATCACGATCAGTGAATCCACCGTGCCGGAATCGAGCTCCTGGCCCCGCAGCAGGCGCTGGTGCATGCCTTTTAGCACTTCGCGGGCGCGGGCGACGCCTTCTTCGCTGCCTTCGATCTGCACTTTGTTGCCGCGCGCCGCGATATAGACGCCGAGGCGGTTTTCGATCTGGACAAGATTGGCGTCGAACTGGCCGAACAGCGCACCGAGGCTGGCAGGTTCATCGAAGGTGATTTCGGTACGCGCGCGGCGCGCCGCATCCGAACGGGTCGCCGCCGGAGCGGTGCGAACTGCCTTGCGGGTCATGCGGTCCTTTCGTGGTCGAACATCGCCAGCGGCGAGTCTTGTGCCAAGATAGGCCCGGAGGCGGGGGCCGCAAGCGGCTTGAAAGATTTCCGGCAGGCGCGGCGTTATTGCCACAGCGGAGGCGGTTACCGCTCGCCCCTAAATTGCTGGGAGCCAACTTTCCCGTTTTTCATGCGTTAATCGCGGTGTGGCCAAAGTCCGCACATCTGGCCGGTTCATGTGGCCGCGATTAGGAGTTGAACAATGCGGAAGTTATTGATTGCGGCGCTCGCCGCAAGCGCCCTGGCCCCCAATATCGCCAGCGCTCAAAGCGCGAGCGAAGTCCGGCGCGGTCACGAAGAGGTCAGGCGGGACCGTGACGAGGTCCGGCGCGACCTGCGCCGCGGCGACTATAGGGAAGCCCGCAAGGATCGCCGCGAACTTCGCGAAGACCGCCGGGAATTGCGCGAGGATTGGCGCGAACATCGCCGCACCCACCGCGACGTGTACCGCCGGGGAACCTATTACGGGCCGCGCGGCTACCGTTATGCGCCGGTGATAATCGGCTACCGGTTTGCGCCAGTCTACTACAGCCAGCGGTATTGGGTAAGCGATCCGTGGCACTATCGCCTGCCACGTCCGGGCTACAATCAGCGCTGGATTCGGTACGGCAACGACGTGATTCTGATCAATGTCCGGACTGGGCGCGTACTCCAAGTCTTTCGAAGCTTCTTCTGGTAAGCATCTGTAATCACGATTGAATATCGGCGGC
>JAYVWX010000219.1:0-14788 GCA_043785715.1 Novosphingobium sp.
GAGGTGATGCGGGCGCGCTACCGGCCCGACGACTGGAACATCTATGTCGCCCAGGCCTCCGACGGCGATAATTTCGCCAGCGACAATCCCCGAACGGTCGCGCTGATGCAGGATGCGATCCTGCCGGTGGCGCAATATGTAGCCTATCTCGAAGTCGGCCGGGAGGAATTTCCCGGCGCGCTGGGCATGGGCCGGCCCGAAACCGATCTGTGGGCCGCTTACCAATCGATCACCGGTAAACACCGCCATTTCGTCATGCGCAAGGTGCACGATCGCCGCGAGATCTATCCGGTGTTCCGCGAACTGTTCCAGCGCCGCGGCGTCGGCGGAAGGACAGACGCCTGATGCGCGACTTTGCCGCCTTTCCACTGTTCGAGGGGAGCGACTGGGACTTCGACCTGATTCAGCGGATTTACGATACCATCGAGCCGATCGCGCTGGGCGAGATGGGGCTCAATATCTATCCCAACCAGATCGAGATCATCAGCGTCGAGCAGATGCTCGATGCCTATTCGTCGGTTGGCATGCCGCTGTTCTACAAGCACTGGTCGTTCGGCAAGCAGTTTGTCGCCAATGACCTTATGTACCGCAAGGGGCTGCGCGGGCTGGCGTATGAGCTGGTGATCAATTCCGACCCTTGCGTCAATTATCTGATGCAGGAAAACAGCGCGACGATGCAGACGCTGGTCATCGCGCATGCCGCTTTCGGGCATAATCACTTCTTCAAAAACAATTACGTGTTCAAGCAGTGGACCGATGCCGAGGGCATTCTCGACTATCTCGCCTTCGCCAAGCGCTACATCGCTCAATGCGAGGAGCGCCATGGCCAGATCGCCGTCGAGCAGGTGCTCGACGCGGCGCATGCGCTGATGAACCAGGGCGTGCATCGCAGCACGCAAATGCGCGCGCGCGATCTCAAGGCGGAAGCGGCGCGCGAGGCCGAGCGGCATGCCTACCGCGACCAGATCTACGACGACCTCTGGCGCACTCTGCCCAAGGGCGGGAAGCTGCCGCCGGCAAAGGCGGATGCACGGCGCCAGGCGCTAAACCTGCCGCAGGAGAACATCCTCTATTTCCTCGAAAAATCGGGCCCCAAGCTGCAAGACTGGCAGCGCGAGATTTTGCGCATCGTCCGGCTGATCGCGCAATATTTCTACCCCCAGCGCCAAACCAAGGTGATGAATGAGGGCACCGCCAGCTATTGCCACTACCGGATCATGACGACGCTGCACGAACGCGGCCAGTTGACCGACGGCTCGTTCCTCGAATTCCTCCAGTCGCACACCAATGTCGTCCATCAGCCGACGTTCGATTCGGGCCATTTCGGCGGGTTCAATCCCTATGCGCTGGGCCTGGGCATCATGCAGGACATCGAACGGGTCTGCACCGTACCAACCGAAGAGGACCGCCTGTGGTTCGGCCCTATCGCCGGCTCCGGCGACGCGATCAGCGTGCTGAAGGATATCTGGGCGAACTACCGCGACGAGAGCTTCGTCGGTCAGTTTCTCAGCCCGCATCTGATCCGCAAGTGGCGGCTGTTCCAGATTCTCGATCACGAAGCGGAGTCCGAACTGAGGGTCGATGCGATCCACAATGAGCGCGGATACAGGCGCATCCGCCGGGCGTTGGCACGGGAATACGATATCGGCCGGCAGGAACCGGATATCCAGATCGTCGATGTCGATTTCGCCGGCGACCGGGTGCTGATGCTCGAACATCAGGTCGCGGATGGGGTGCTGCTGGAAGAAGGCGATCTCGCGATGGTATTGCAAAATCTCGCTAATCTCTGGGGTTATGAAGTTTGCCTGAATGAGGTGGACGGCGAAACCCGTAAGTCGCGCAAGCAGCATCGCGTCTCGCCCCAGGCGGGCGGCTGGGCATAACCGATTTGAGACACAGGCTGGCGATTTTAACGTTTTCAATCGCTAAAAACAGGCGTAAACGCTGCACAAGTGAGGCGCCAGAATCGCAATTAGCATGCGCCGAAGTTGATGGTGTGACGTTAAAAACGCGATGCGAGCGCGAGGCGGTGATAAGGAGATTGGTCGATGACCAATACGGATAGCCCTGCGGATTGCCTGGAACGGGCAAGAATGCATGATCGATTGGCGAGCGCTACCGACGATGCTCCGGCCCGCCAGATGCATCAGGCCATGGCGGTGGAATTCCGGCGGCGAGCGGCAAATATTCTGAACGGCGGAACGGTTCCGCAAGTTTCCGCCGGCCCGATCATCGAACTGGTTGGCGCCGCTTCCTAATTTGGCATGCTCCGCGGTGATTTACCGGTGCGCAGTGCGATGATTTCGCAATTCGCTATCAGCGTCGCGAAGGGCTGATCACCATTTCGTTTGCCTCCGGAATGTCATTCGCGACTGCGGCTGATCGCATGCGCGCTAGTGCCTGACGGTCGAACCACCACCAGACCACGTGTCTGCGGGGTGTCAGGCTGGCCGTCCATCGCGGATATAGAACGGCGAAACGACGGGGCAGGCCGTGCGGACCGCTTTCGCGTAAAACTATCGTAATTATCCGGTTCTGGAACTGCCGCACGCTGTAATTGATCATACGGCGGTACTGATTGGTCAGGCTGGGCAAAGAGGTCAGCCGCGCCGGTTTGCACAGAAATCCAGCTTCCACGCAGGGCAACACCCGCTCCTCGCGCCAATCATCCAGCCCGCCCAGCTCGGTCTTGGCCAGCGCGCCGATCAGGCCGTCGTCGCCGACCAGATCGTCGGGCAGGCGAATGCCGCTGGAACGCAGGCGACTGACAAAGCCGGCGGAGAGTGCATAAAGATCGCCGAACAGGCCGTGGCTGGCGACCAGTTCCTGCCGGTATTTGCCAGCGCGCCGGCCATTGCACGGTAATCCCGCCGCCGCGTTCGCGGCCGGATTGGCGGCGAGTGCTTGCACCAGTGCGGCAATCGATCCGGGCACCACGGCCGCATCGCCGTCGACAAAAATAAACGCCCGCGCCGCGTTGATCGGGGTATCCAGCACAAACCGGTTCCAGCTCCGCGACTTGCCGCCCTCGGGCCAATCGTGGACTGTTAGGGAGGTTCCGCCAATCGCGCGGGCAATCGCGGCGGTTCGGTCACGCGAGCCGTTGACCACGATATGGACCGCGATCGCGGGATCGCTCAGCGGCAGACTGGCAAGGCAGGCGGCGATATTTCGCTCCTCATTATGCGCCAGCACCGCGATAACGATGTCCGGAACGCTGTTCGCAGGCTGCGGGCTCGGGCTGTGGGGCGCAGCTGCAACCGGTGGGTTATTCCTTGCCATCGCCCGGTTATGGCAGCGCAACGTTTAAGGGGCTTTAAGGCGGGGAAGGGCGATGCGAGCGCGCCTGGACATAGTTGGCAGCGCCGCCGATTGGTGATGGCGGTTCGGCGCATCTGTCTGTATGGGGCCGGTCTGCCGCCGTGACAGCAGTTTGGCGAGTGCATGCAGGGTCGTGTACTTTCTGTGCGCTCAAGGAACAGAATTGCCCTTCGACCGGCGTCGCCCCATTTTGATGTAGAGTTTTCATGCCATTTCCCGATCTTGCCCCCCCGATTTCCGCCGCCCTGACCGACCGCGGCTACACAGACCTGACGCCGGTTCAGTCCGCCGTGCTCGAACCCGATGCAAGGGGCCGCGATCTGGTCGTTTCGGCGCAGACCGGATCGGGCAAGACGGTCGCCTTTGGCCTCGCCATGGCCCAGCAACTGCTGGCGGATGGCGCGGAAATGCCGGGATACGGCCCGCCGATCGCGCTGGTCATCGCCCCGACGCGCGAGCTTGCCCTGCAGGTGAGCCGCGAGCTGACCTGGCTGCTGGCGGGGCTGAAGGCGCGCATCACCACTTGCGTCGGCGGGATGGACCCATCGGCCGAGCGGCGCGCGCTGTTTGCCGGGACGCATATCGTGGTCGGGACGCCGGGCCGGCTGCGCGATCATCTCGAACGCGGCGCGCTCGATCTGTCCAAGCTGCGCTTCGCGGTGCTCGACGAGGCGGACGAGATGCTCGACATGGGTTTCCGCGACGATCTCGAGCAAATCCTCGACGCCACCCCGGGCGAGCGGCGCACACTGCTGTTTTCGGCGACCATGCCCCGGCCGATCGTCGCGCTGGCCAAGCGTTATCAGCGCGATGCCCTGCGCATCTCCACCGTCGGCGACGACCGCGGCCATGGCGATATCACCTATCAGGCCGTCGCAGTGTCGCCTGCCGACATCGAACATGCGGTGATCAACCTGCTGCGCTTCCACGAGGCCGAGACCGCGATGCTGTTCTGCGCCACGCGCGACAACGTCCGCCATCTGCATGCGGCGCTGGTCGAGCGCGGGTTTGCCGCCGTCGCGCTGTCGGGCGAGCACAGCCAGAACGAGCGCAACCACGCATTGCAGGCGCTGCGCGACAAACGGGCGCGGGTTTGCGTCGCCACCGATGTCGCCGCGCGCGGCATCGACGTCGCCTCGCTGAGCCTGGTGATCCATGTCGAGATTCCGCGCGATGCCGAGATTCTCCAGCACCGCTCGGGCCGGACCGGGCGGGCCGGCAAGAAGGGCACGGCCATCGTCATCGTGCCGTTCCCGCGCCGCCGCCGGGTCGAGATGATGCTGCGCGGTGCGCGGATCGCCGCCGATTGGGTCGAAGTGCCCAGCGTCGAGGCGATCCGCGCGCAGGACCATGAGCGGCTGCTCACGGCGCTGCTTGAACCGGTCGAGCCCAGCGAGGAGGAACTGGTTCTGGCCGCGCGCCTGCTCGAACAGAAGACCCCCGAAGAGATCGCCGCTGCCCTGATTCGCGCGCACTCCAGCCGTCTGCCGCAGCCGGAAGAGCTTATCGACCTTTCGGCCAAGCGCGCGAGCGGGGCGGAGCAGGGCCGGCCGGACCATCACCGCGAGGGCTTCGACGACACCGTCTGGTTCCGCATGGACATCGGCCGCCGCCAGAACGCCGACCCGCGCTGGATCCTGCCCTTGCTGTGCCGCCGCGGCCACATTACCCGCAACGAGATCGGCGCCATCCGGATCGCCGCCAGCGAGACCTTCTTTCAGGTTCCCCGCAGTGTCGAGGCGAAGTTCCGGGCGGCGCTGCTCCGGACGGCGGTTCCTGGCAGCGAGGATGAGAGCGGCATCACCATCGAACCGTCGCCAGAAACGCCCCGCGATGCGGCGAAGGAGAATGGCCGCGGCGTCCCGCGCCAGCATGAACCCCGCAGCGCGCCGGAACATTCGCGTGCTCCGCGCCAGTACGAGCCGCGCAGCGCACCGGAGCAACCCCGTGCTCCGCGTCAGCACGAACCGCACACTGCGCCCGAGCAAGCGCACAGCCCGCGCCAGCATGAGTCGCGTGCCGCACCCGAACAGGCCCGCCCCGCCTCTGAAAGCAGGCCGACACTCGCGCCCCGACCCGCCGGCGAGGGTCGGCCTCCAAGCGAAGGCAAGCGACCGTACCAGGCCAAGCCCGCATTCCCCGGTAAATCCGGCTTCAAAGGTAAGCCAGGCTTCAAGGGCAAGTCGGACTTCAAAGGCAAGTCCGACTTCAAAGGTAAATCGGACTTCAAGGGCAAGCCGGGCTTCAAGGGCAAGGGCCCGCCGGCGCGGTGAGTGCCGCCGGACTGCGCATCCTCGTCGATGCCGATGCCTGCCCGGTCAAGGACGAGGTCTACAAGGTCGCCTTCCGCCACGGCGTCCCGGCCACCATTGTCAGCAACAGCCCGATCCGGGTGCCCGATCATCCGCTGATCGGCCGGGTGGTGGTGGGCGACGGCTTCGATGCGGCGGACGACTGGATTGCCGAAGCCTGCACCCCGCTCTGCGTCGTCGTCACCGGTGACATCCTGCTGGCCGACCGCTGTCTCAAGGCCGGTGCTGCGGTTCTGGCGCACAATGGCAAGCTGTTTACCCCGGCATCGATCGGGGGCGCCATCGCCACCCGCGCGATCATGGCCGATCTGCGGGCTGGCGGAGACGCGATCGGCGGGCCGCCGCCATTTGGCAAGACTGACCGGTCGCGCTTCCTCTCGGCGCTGGACGATGCGCTGGTGCGGCTGGCCCGTGCTGCGGTGCAACAAAAACCGTTGTCCACCGGGGGCTAAAACGGCTATGGGCGCGCGATGCTCAATATTACCGACATCACGGTCCGCCTCGGCGGGCGCACGATTATCGACGGCGCCACCGCCAGGCTGCCGCCGCGCGGGCGAATCGGATTGATCGGGCGCAACGGCGCGGGCAAGTCGACGCTGGTGCGGGTGATCGCCAGCATGCTGGAGCCCGATAGCGGCTCGGTCGAAATGCCGCGCGGCAGCCGCATCGGCTATATCGCGCAGGAAGCGCCGGGCGGCGATGCCTCGCCGTTCGACACCGTGCTGGCTGCCGATACCGAGCGCGCCGCGCTGATGGTCGAAAGCGAGGTCAGCCACGATCCGCACCGCCTCGCCGAAATCCACGAGCGGCTGATCGCCATCGAAGCCCATTCCGCGCCTTCCCGCGCGGCACGGATACTCAGCGGGTTGGGCTTCGACGAGGCGGCGCAGCGCCGCAGCCTCGAAAGCTTTTCCGGCGGCTGGCGGATGCGCGTGGCGCTCGCCTCGCTGCTGTTCTCCACGCCCGACCTGCTGCTGCTCGACGAGCCGTCCAACCACCTCGACCTGGAAGCGGTGCTGTGGCTGGAGGATTTCCTCAAATCCTATCCGGCGACCATCCTGCTGGTCAGCCACGAGCGCGATTTCCTCAACAATGTCGTCGATCACATCCTGCATCTGGCCGGCGGCAAGCTGACGCTCTATCCGGGCGGCTATGACGCCTTCGAGCGCCAGCGGGCCGAACGGCAGGCGCAGATCGCCTCGGCGCGGGCCAAGCAGCAGGTCGAGCGCGAGAAGCTCAAGGATTTTGTCGCGCGCAATTCGGCCCGCGCCTCCACCGCCAAGCAGGCACAATCGCGCGCCAAGGCGCTGGCCCGGATGCAGCCCATCGCCGAGCTGATCGACGATCCCTCGCTGAGTTTCGATTTCCCCAGTCCCGACGAACTGCGGCCACCGCTGATCACGCTCGATCTCGCCAGTGCGGGATATGACGGCGTGCCGGTGCTCAGCCGGCTCAACCTGCGTCTCGATCCCGACGACCGCATCGCGCTGCTTGGGCGCAACGGCAACGGCAAGACCACGTTGGCGCGGTTGCTGGCGGCGCAGCTCAAGCCGATGGACGGGGCGATGAACGCGTCGTCCAAGATGCGGGTCGGCTATTTCACCCAGTATCAGGTGGAAGAACTCGACCGCTCGGAAACTCCGCTGCAGCATATGACCGTGCTGATGAAGGGAGCAACGCCCTCGGCCGTGCGGGCGCAGCTTGGCCGCTTCGGCTTTTCCGGGCCGAAGGCGACCACCGAGGTCGGCAAGCTGTCGGGCGGCGAACGGGCGCGGCTGGCGTTGGCTCTGATCACCCGCGACGCGCCGCATATGCTGATCCTCGACGAGCCGACCAACCACCTCGACGTCGATGCCCGCGAGGCGCTGATTCAGGCGCTCAACGCCTATTCCGGCGCTGTGGTGATGGTCAGCCATGACCGCCACATGCTCGAGATGACCGCGGACCGGCTGGTGCTGGTCGATGGCGGCACGGCCAAGGAATTCGACGGCTCGATCGAGGAATATATCGCTTTTGTGCTAGCCAAGGAACCGGCCAAGGGGCGCGGCAGGTCCGAGCCCAAGCTCAGCCAGAAGGATCAGCGCAAGGCGGCCGCCGAAGCGCGCGAAAAGGGCCAAGGCTTGCGGACCCGCGCCAAGCATGCCGAGAAGGAACTGGCCCGGCTGACCGATCTGCGCAGCGCCATCGATCAGGCGATGTTCGATCCTTCCGCCGCGCAGGCCGCGCTGGCGAGACTGACCATGACCGAGTTGATGAAGCAGCGTGCGGAGGTGGCAAGCCGGATCGAAGCAGCGGAGCTGGCCTGGCTCGAAGCCAGCGAGGTTCTGGAGGGCATCGCGGCGTAATGCTCCGCCTGTCCGACCTGCTGCTCCCCCTCGACCATCCGTCCGAAGCCTTGCCCGAGGCGATCTGCGGGCGGCTGGGAATCGCGCCCGGCGAGCTAGAACGCTTCGCCATCGTGCGCCGCGCCAATGATGCGCGCAAGAAGAGTGCGATTCGGCTGGTCTATTCGCTCGATGTCGTGGTGACGGACGAGGCAGCGATCCTCGCGCGGTTTTCCGGCGACCCGCATGTGCGGCCAAGCCCGGACACCAGCTACCGGTTCGTCACCAGAGCCCCGGCCGATTACGCCGGGCCGCGCCCGGTGGTGATCGGCGCCGGCCCTTGCGGGCTGCTCGCCGCGCTGGTGCTGGCCCAGATGGGGCTGAGGCCGATCATTCTGGAACGGGGCAAAGCGGTGCGGGAGCGCACCCGCGACACTTGGGCGCTGTGGCGGCGCGGGGTGCTCGATCCGGAATCGAATGCCCAATTCGGCGAAGGCGGGGCAGGGACCTTCTCCGATGGCAAGCTCTACAGCCGGATCAAGGATCCGCGCCATCTCGGCCGCAAGGTGCTAACCGAATTCGTCAGAGCGGGCGCGCCGCCGGAGATCCTGACCGAGGCGCACCCCCATGTCGGCACCTTCCGGCTGGTGGCGATGGTGATCAGCATCCGCGAGTCGATCGAGGCGCTGGGCGGCGAATACCGCTTCCAGACCCGCGTCGATAATTTCGACATCGCGGTTGCGGCCGACGGCGCGCGGCGCATGCGCGGGCTGCATCTCCACACCGGAGAATATCTCCTGGCAGGCGCGGTCATCCTGGCGGTGGGGCATAGCGCGCGCGATAGCTTCGAAGCGCTGCACGGGTGCGGAGTCCATCTGGAGGCCAAGCCCTTCGCCATCGGGCTGCGCATCGAGCACCCGCAAGGCTGGATCGACAGGGCGCGCTATGGCCCCAATGCCGGCAATCCGATCCTCGGCCCGGCGGCCTACAGCCTGGCGCACAAGGCTGCGAACGGGCGAACCGCCTACAGCTTCTGCATGTGCCCGGGGGGACGAGTTGTCGCGGCAACGTCCGAGGAAGGGCGCGTCGTCACCAATGGCATGAGCCAATATTCACGCGCCGAGTTCAACGCCAACTCAGGGCTGGTCGTCGATGTCAGCCCGGAGCGGGACTTTCCCGGCGGACCGCTGGCCGGCATTGCCTGGCAGCGCCACTGGGAATCGCTGGCCTACGTGGCCGGCGGATCGGACTACAAAGCGCCCGGCCAGAAGCTGGGCGATTTTATCGCCGGGCGGGCTTCGACCGAGTTTGGCGAGATCATCCCATCTTACCAGCCGGGTGTGACCCCCACCAACCTGGCGCTCTGCCTGCCCGACTTCGCCATTCAGGCGATCCGGGAAGCGCTGCCGGTATTCGGCCGGCAACTGCCTGGCTATGACCATCCCGATGTCGTGCTGACCGGGGTCGAGACGCGGACCTCCGCGCCGGTGCGGATCACGCGGGGAGCGGATTGCCAGAGCCTCAACACCGCCGGGCTCTTCCCCGCCGGGGAAGGTGCGGGCTACGCCGGGGGCATTCTTTCGGCCGCCGTCGATGGCATCAGGGTCGCCGAGGCGCTGGCGCTCAAGCTTATTCCGGCCTGAGACGCGCCGCGCCTACTTCATCGCATATTGGCCGGGCACCGCCCGGAAATTGTCACGGGCGAAGGCCTTGGCAGCGGCGGCGGTCTTGAAGCATTCGGTTTGAAGATCGGCGCTGACGATAGGATAGCCCTGGCTGTTATAGCGCGTATCACGAACGGTGAGGCGGAAATTGCCCTCTTCATCCTTGTTAATGAGGAAAGGCCGAACGGGTCCATCTGACATCTTAACTGCTCCTGCTAAATCGCGAATAAAATCACCGGGCGGAGTTTTAGCTCCGCCCGGTATGTGGTCAGCCGAGAATTTCGGCGACAATTTGCTTCAGCTGGGCGCTTGATAGCGTGCCGGCCGATGAATGCCTTTGTCCATTGCCCGCGGAGTTTCCGCCGGCATGCACGGTCTGCCTGCGCAGATTGGAGATACGAAAGAAATTGGTCATTGATATCCTTGGTGAAGACGTCGGTCTTATTCTTGAATTATGGGCGGAAGTCGTTGCCGTTTCTACGCGGCGACATGACGTTCGGGACCATAAGCATCACGAATAAAATACATCGTGAAAGGGCTTGCGGTACTGATCCACCCCGAATCGGGCCGCGTGCCAAACGCGATATTTCGTCTCGTGGCATATCGACCCAAGAATCATATGGCACATCGACGCGCGATTTTCAACAAAACCATTTCATCGCTGCGCAAATGCGTCACTTAGGCTCAGGGCGCCTGCGCCAACCAGATGACATGGCTCGGCCCCTTGCCGTTGCTGCGGGCGCGGACGGCGATCTCCTCGACGGTGAAGCCTGCCCGGCTCAGCCGCGCGGCAAATCGATTGTCGCGCGCTGCCGACCATACCGCCAGCACACCGCCGGGTCTGAGCGCGGCCATCGCGGACTGCAAGCCTCGGGCGGAATACAGCCGGTCATTGGCACTGCGAGTCAACCCGTCCGGGCCGTTATCGACGTCGAGCAGGATCGCGTCGTAGGTTCCGACAGCCGAGCCGATCGCTTCTCCGACATCGCCCATCACCAGCCGGACGCGCGGATCGTCGAGGCAGCCAGCTGCCAGTTCCCGCAGTGGTCCGCGCGCCCAGGCGATGATTTCGGGCACTAGCTCGGCAATATCGATTCGCGCATCCGGGCCGAGCGAGGCAAGGGCGGCGCGCAGCGTGAAGCCCATGCCGTAGCCGCCGATCAGCAGACGGGGCTGTTTCCGGCCGGCCAGCCGCGCGCAGCTTTGTTCCGCCAGCGCCACTTCCGAGCCGCTCATCCGGCTGCTCATCAGCTCGTTGCGGCCAAGCACGATCATGTAATCGCGGTCATGACGGTAAAGCCGCAGTTCCTCGCCGCCCGGAACCTGCGCGGTGCCGAGCAATTCGCGTGCGATCACGAAACCTGCTCCGGAGTTGTGCGGCTGGCTATTTGCGGTTCTTGCGCGCCGCATAGCGCGCGTCGCGGGCGGCCTTGCGCTCTTCATCGGTGAGCACGGGCGGCTTTGCGGCCTCGATCGCCGCGGCCTCGGCAGCAAGCCTGGCAGCCTTCTCGGCCTTGGCTACTTCCTTGGCGGCAAGCAGGGCCGCGCGTTTTTCCGCGGCAGCCGCTTCCTTGGCCAGCCGCTGCTCGGCTTTTCGTGCTAATTCGGCTTCATCTATCGGCGGCTTGTTCTTCAATTTTTGCAGCGCCTTGTCTTTGGCTTGCTGCGCTAATGCCACCCGTTCCTGAAAAGTCGGTTCCTTGAAACCACGCATCGATCTGTCTCTGTCCTTTTACCTTTTAGCGGTGAAAGCGGGCGAAGCTCTCAGACAAGCGCTTCGCCCGCCAATCATCATGCGACCTGGAGATTGACCGCCGAGGTCTTGCCGCGGTTGTCGGTCTCGAGTTCGTAGGACACGCGCTGCTCTTTCTGGAGCGTGCGCAGTCCGGCACGCTCTACGGCCGAGATGTGCACGAAGGCATCGTCGCCGCCGCTTTCGGGAGCGATAAAGCCATAACCTTTTGCTTCATTGAAAAATTTGACTGTTCCGGTAATCATAACGGTATCCTGTATCCAAGTTGGTAACGGGCAGCCGCGGATTGGATGCGGAACCCGGCCTGGCGAAGCGATGTGGGATAAAGGGTACAGCCGGAGCGGCCGATTATCCGTCGAATGCGACGTTAGCGGGGCCCCCGTAACATAGTTCGGCGAATTTGGAAAGGCTGCCGCGACAGCGCGGGTTTGGCTACCGCATTTGCCGAATCGGCAAGGCGATCTGCCCTCCGACTGGACCACAGGCCGCGTGCGCCCCATATGGACGCGCATGAACGACAATATCGCCAATCTCGGCCTGCTGGACGACGACGAGATCGAGCTGGACCATGCCGCCCTCGCGCTCAGCGAGCTTGATCACGAGGGCATAAACCTTGATCCTTATCTGGCCTTGCTCGAGGAAGTCGGAGACCGTCTGGAGATTGTCGGCGAATTGGCCGAGACGGCGGAGGAGCAGGGCGAGGCGCTGGCCCGGGTGTTCGCCCGCGAATTTGGCTTTACCGGCGATGCGGCGAGCTATGATGCGCCGCTGAATGCCGATCTCATCCGCGTGCTCGATCGCCGGCGAGGTCTGCCCGTCAGCCTGTCCATTCTCTACGTTGCCGCCGCCCGCAATCTGGGCTGGACCGCTTACGCACTCAATACGCCGGGCCATGTGCTGGTGGGACTGGGCAATGAGCAGGCGGTGATGATCGATCCGTTTAATGGCGGCGCGCAAGTGTCGGAGGAACAGCTGGCGGCGCTACTCCGCGGGGCGCTGGGTCCGGATGCCATCCTGCGCGGGGACCACATCGCTCCGCTGGACAACCGGTCGGTGCTGGTGCGCCTTCTGCGCAACCAGGCGATCCGGGCGGAGCAGGCTGGCGATTCTGCCCGCGCGTTGGTTCTGCATGAGCGGATGACCATGGTCGCACCCGATAATCCGGATGGCTGGTGGGAGCTTGCCCGCTTGCAGGCTCAGGCGCGCGAGATCGAGGCGGCGCGGCACAGTCTCAGCGCGATGCTGGAAGTCACCCGCGATCCGCGCCGCCGGCAAATGGTGTCGGCGGCGCTGGATGCGCTAGCACCCGGCTGACAACCCGGTGAAGGGGAGATGGAGAGGCTCGCACAAATTGGGCCTAGGCGGCTGCTTGATCATCGCGCTCTTTTGACAGGATGAACCCCGGATAGCCCTTGGTGGCCTCATCAGAACAGCGGCGATCGTAGACATCGACGCCTCCGACATAGGGCATGAACACTTGCGGCTTTCCCGGAATATTCGCTCCGCGATACCAGCTCGCGGCCTTGCCGAAGAGCGTTGGTTCGGCAACCGCGTTGACATGTTCGACCCAGGCGTCCTGATCTTCCTGCCGCGCCTCGATCCGGTTCGCGCCGATTTGCCGCATGTGGGCCAGGCATTGGGCGATCCAGTTGGCATGCTGCTCGCATGACAGCACCATATTGCTGATTACCGACGGGCTGCCCGGCCCGGTGATGATGAACAGGTTGGGGAAATCGGCGATTGCGACTCCCAGATAGGCTCTTGGCCCCTCCGCCCAGGCATCGCGCAACGAAATTCCGCCGACACCGCGGATGTCCATGGCAAGCAGCGCTCCGGTGATAGCGTCGAAGCCGGTAGCAAACACGATCGCATCGAGGGGGTAGGTCGCGTCACGGGTGCGGATGGCATCGGCGGTAAGCTCCTCGATGGGAGCTTCACGCAGATCGACCAGGCTCACATTGGGACGATTGAAGGTGGCGTAATAATTGGTGTCAACGCAAATGCGCTTGGTCCCGATCGGATAGTCGCGCGGCATCAGCCGATCGGCGACGTCGGGGTTCTCGACGATTTCACCGATCTTGCGCCGCACGAATTCGGCGGCAATTCCGTTCGCCGCTTCGTTGGTGGCAATGTCGGTGAAGGCGTACAGGAAGTTGGTGCCGCCCTTATTCCACCGCCGCGACAGTTCAGCCTCGCGTTCGGCGGGGGACATCTCCGCGGCTTTCGTGGTGGCGTATTCATGGAGCACTCCCGAGCGGGTGCGGCGCGCCTGCTCGCGCAGCCGGCGATGGTCGGTGCGCCACATCTCCTCATGGTCGCGCGGCCGCGGTCCATTGTTCGCCGGCACGCTAAAGCTTGGCGTCCGCTGGAATACGTAAAGGTGTTCAGCCTGCCTGGCGATTTCCGGAATGGCCTGGATTCCGGACGACCCGGTGCCGATGACGCCGACGCGCTTGCCGGTGAAATCGACTCCTCCGTGCGGCCATTCGCCGGTGCGGTAGATCTCTCCCCGGAACTGATCGATGCCGGGGATATCGGGTAGCCGCGATGCCGACAGGCAGCCGGTGGCCATGATGCAATAGCGCGCGGTAAAGCGATCACCGGCATCGGTTTCAATGGTCCATATCGAGGCGGCGTCATCAAAGCTCGCCGCCACGACCCGGGTGTCGAACCGCATATGGCGCTTGAGGTCGAACCGGTCGGCGACATGGCCGATATAGGACAGGATTTCGGGCTGCGTGGCGAAACGCTCGCTCCAGCGCCATTCGCGCTCGATTTCGTCGGAAAAGGAATAGCTGTATTCCCAACTCTCGACGTCGCACCGCGCGCCGGGATAGCAGTTCCAGTACCATGTCCCGCCGACATCGCCACCGGCCTCGAACACCTGAACCTTGAGGCCATCCTGGATCAGGCGATAGGTCAGATAGACCCCGCCGAAACCCGCTCCCACCACGATCACGTCGAAATCAGTCGCTTGTGCCATAGCTCGAATCTTCCCACCCGGTGTTGCAAGTTAAACCTCCTGGATCAAGGAGGCGCGATTTTATCAAAAGTCGTTGAAAGTTTTGGTGATGATCGAAATGGCTGTTGGTCCTGTTGACGACGTTGAACCCCGCTCACCGCCCGCAGAGTGCATCTCTTAAAGGTCGCTTTTCAAACCACAAATAACATTTCGATCTGTCAGCAATACGCCTTGGCTATGTAGTTGCCAATGCAGTCCATCCCGAAAGCGGTCCTACGTTCAGGTAGCCGCCGATCCTGCTGGTCTTCCGCATAGGACGTTTTGGGCTGTCTCCTTTCAAGACGCGCAAGTGCCTAAGAGCCCGATCCGAAAGTAGTTGAGCAATACCAGCATCTTGTGATTCAGCCGTCTTTGTCGAGAAGATGGAGGAAGCGATGGGATGGACTGGTATT
>JAYVWX010000220.1:0-8911 GCA_043785715.1 Novosphingobium sp.
GCCGTTTCGATCACGGACGTGCCGCGTGTGTCATCCAGCAGACGGGAAAGAAGCGGCCTCATGCTACAAGCCTCACAGTTGTCGCTCCGCCGCCCACGTTGACCGTGTTTTCGAGGGCTCCGTCGCAGAACGAAGTCATATGGGTATTGCCTTCGATGACGATCCGCTTCGTTGCTATCACCAGGCAATGCAAGGCAGCGATATCCGCGGTCCCGTTAAACGTCAGCGTACTCTTCGGCAGATAGACGGTGCCGCCCAGAATGGTGCCGGATGTGCCGTTTATCTTGTTGTTATCGTCGCCTGCTGAATTGCGATCTTCGAAGATCAGCATGTCCTTGAGCTTGACCGCCTCCGCTTCGCTAATCCCGGCCGCTCTCATTTCGTCGTAACTCATTGATCTCAGATAGGTGCTGGAGTTGCCATTGATCCTGATGCCGGCCCCGTTTTTCAACACAATCATCACGCCGTCGCCGCGGATGCTGTAGGTGCTATTGGTCTCGAACAGGCCGCCATCGATGACGTAGACACCCGGACTCATCACCGTGTTACATCCGACCCTGAAGTCGGCGTAGGTCCCAGGTAGCAGGTTGGCGCCGCCCGGCGTCGTTGTCGTGTTGACGGCGGTGACGACGCCATTCACGCCCGTAACTCTGTCTATTCGGCGGTACCAGGTTGCGGTTGTGGTTACCGCATTCTTGCCGCTTCCTGTCGTTGTTGTCTTTTGAAACGTAGTCGTGGGGCCGGGCGCGGTCCCGGAACTGCTGACGATGGTATCGCCTACCTTCGTTTTGCTGTCCACCGGCGACATAATTTTGCCGGGCACCGAACCAGTGCTGGCCACAGTCGAGCTGACCAGTGCCAGATTGGACGAGGTCGATCCTTCATACTTTTTGTCGGTACCCGTCGTCGTCTCGGTATAAGTCGCGGAATAAACGGAGGTAGCCGGTGAGCAGGTGTAAGTTCGGGGGGTTGGATTATCAGGCGGGACCAAAGCACCGAACGGATCGACCAGCCCGGACTGGTTCGCGAAAATCTGGGTTCCCGGATTGGCGAAACTGTTGTCAATTCCGCCAGCGGAGACGATCCAGCCAACATCGAAGACGCTGGTAGTGCCATTTTTGACTACCGCATCTGGGTTAGAGGACAGCGCGGCGGCGCCGCATCTGGCGACGACATAGGCGCTGCCGCCGATGGTAATGGCGCCCATGGTAGTGGGATCGACTGCGATCAGGCAGGCGGTGAATGTCCGCCCCTGTTGGAACCGCGCCTGCGCACGGACAGAAACCGTGACGCCGGTGTTGGTGATAATCGAGGTGAACGGCAGGGTCTTGGAACCGGACAAGGTCACGACGACGCTGTTGTCGTCTCTCGCTGCAGCCTGCTCATAATCGGCCAGCGAAATCGATGGCGTTCCCTGAAAATCGACGATCTGCAAATTGGCGGTCAGTTCCTGCTGGGCGCGCGTTTGGTATTCGGTGCCGGCGCTGCCCTTGACCTTCGACCAGGCGCCGGCAATCGCGGCCTGATCGACCGCATATTGCATCTCGCGCTTCCACATGTACCACTGCGCGGTATCCACCGCGAGGCCCGCGCTGCCGATCAGCGCCGGCATCCCGGCCGCCAGAAGGATCGCGGTGTTACCGCTGGCGCTCTGGCGCAACTCGGCAAGCGAGCGGCGGATTCGTTTGAACATGCGATGTTTCATCAATAAAGCCCCGTTCGGCTCACGCTATCACCCGGGCCGCATTTCCAGCGCTTCAACAAACAGGATTAACAAGAGGTAATTGCGGTGGGCGCAACCAGATTTCGTTCCAAATGTGCGGATCGGCCCAGTCCGATGTCCAGCAAGCTTTAGATGCCGCCGGCTGACTTGATCGCAGCCCTGTCCCCGCTCCAGCGCCTGGCATTGGCCTATGCGCCGTCCTCAACACGCCAACCGCTGCTGGCGCTGCTGGCACTCGACACCCGGCTTGCCGGTATTCTGCGCGCCTCCCGCGAACCGATGCTGGCGCAGCTGCGCTTTGCCTGGTGGCGCGAGCAACTCGCCGCCCGCCCCAGCCCGGCTTCAACCGGCGATCCGCTCCTCGCTGCCTTGAAGGCCTGGCCGGCTGCGCGCAGTGCGTTGTCCGGGCTTGTCGAAGGCTGGGAGGCCATGACCGGCGACGCTCCATTGCCGGCATCCGCTTACCTGTCGCTGGCCGGGGCGCGGGCGGCGGCGTTCGCGGCGCTGGCCGGCACGCCAGAAGCCAGTGCGGCAGCCTTGCGCATGGGGCGCAACTGGGCGCTGGCCGATATCGCCAGCGGTCTCAGCAATCCGCAGGAACGCGCGGCCGCTCTTGAGTTGGCACGTGCGCAGGACTGGCGCTGGGCCCGGCTGCCGCGCAGCTTGCGCCCGCTCGCGGTGCTGCACGGGCTGGCGGCGCACCGCATCGTGAACGACCCGCCGGCACCCCAGCTTTCCCCCGCCGCAATGCTGATAGCGGTCCGTATCGGATTGTTGGGTCGCTGAGGCGCTGATAGGGGGGTTGCGGGAACGCGGAGAGCAGGGTCATGAATCGCATTGTGCTGGGCGCGGTCGCCGCCTTGCTGTTTGTCTCCGCTGGCCTGTTCTGGTGGCAGGGCCGGGCCGAGAGCGAGCAAGGCCTGCCGCCGCCCGTATTGACCGCCGCTGCCCCGTCAGACGCTACACCGTTTGCCGACCCGGCCAGCCTGCGCGGTCCGGCTCCGCCCGAAGTCAGCGCGGTCAGCCGGGAGCAGCGCCGCTTCGACCGGCTCGACCGCGACCGCGATGCCCGCATCACCGCCAACGAGATGCTGGCCCCGCGCGCCGATGCGTTCCGCAAGCTCGACGCCGATCACAACAATCTCCTGACCTTCGAGGAATGGTCGGTGCGCACGTCCAACCGCTTCAAGGGCGCCGACGCCGATGGCAATGGGGTGCTGATGCGCGACGAATTCTCCACCACCAAGCCTAAGCCGGCAAGACCTCCCGAATGCCGCTGCGCGCCGCGCGCAAAACCGCCGCGCCGCGCGCCAGCCCCGGAGCCGGAACCGCCGATCGAGGACGAGTCAGCCGGCGACGAGGGGGAGCCAGCCGTTTAACGCCTCCTTGGCCCGGCCGGTATAGGCCAGCTTGCGCTGCTTCTTCTTGACCGCCGCATCGACCGGCGGGAACAGGCCGAAGTTGACGTTCATCGGCTGATAGCTGTCCGCCTCGGCATCGCCGGTGATGTGGGCGAGCAGCGCGCCGAGCGCGGTGGTGGACGGGGGCGGGGACCAGTCGCTACCGGCCAGCTCGCGTCCCGCCATCAGCCCGGCCATCAGACCCACCGCCGCGCTTTCGACATAACCCTCGCAGCCGGTGATCTGTCCGGCGAAGCGGATATGCGGGGCCGACTTCAGCCGCAGCTGCCGATCGAGCAACACTGGCGAATTGAGAAAGGTGTTGCGGTGCAGCCCGCCGAGCCGGGCGAACTCGGCCCGCTCCAGCCCCGGAATGCTTCGGAACAAGCGGACCTGGTCAGCATGTTTGAGCTTGGTCTGGAAGCCGACGATATTCCACAGCGTGCCGAGCTTGTTATCCTGGCGCAGCTGCACCACCGCATAGGGCCAGCGTCCGGTCTTCGGATTGTCGAGCCCGACCGGCTTCATTGGCCCGAAGCGCAGCGTATCGACCCCGCGCTCGGCCATCACTTCAATCGGCATGCAGGCCTGGAAATAGGGGGTATTGGCCTCCCACTCCTTGAACACGGTCTTCTCGCCAGCGATCAACCCGGCGTGGAAGGCGAGGTATTGCTCGCGGTCCATCGGGCAGTTGATATAATCCTTGGTTTCACCCTTGTCCCAGCGCGAGGCCATCCAGCACAAACCCATGTCGATGGAGTCGCGGTAGACGATGGGCGCGATGGCGTCGAAAAAGGCGAGGCTATCGGCCCCGGTCGTGCGGCCGATGCTGGCGGCGAGCGTAGCTGCGGTGAGCGGCCCGGTGGCGACGATGGTCAGGCCGGCGCCGGGCAGGACGTCGATCCGCTCGCGCACGACCTCCAGATTGGGCATCGAGGCGAGCGCGCTTTCGACCTCGGCGGAAAACACATCGCGGTCCACCGCCAGCGCCGAGCCGGCGGGAACCTGTGCCTTGGCCGCCGCCGCCATAATCAGTGAGTCGCACTGCCGCATCTCGTGATGGAGCAGGCCGACGGCATTGTTCTCGTCGTCGTCCGACCGGAAGCTGTTGGAGCACACCAATTCAGCTAGCGCGTCGGTCTGGTGGGCGGGTGAGCGTTCGCCAGTTCCCCGCATTTCCGACAGCCGCACGCGGATGCCGCGCCGGGCGAGCTGCCAGGCAGCCTCGCTGCCGGCGAGACCCCCGCCGATGATGTGGATTTGGTGGGTCATCGCATTGCCGTTAGCGTGAACGCCGCCCACGCGACAAGGCGAACGCTTCCTTCGGGGATTTTTATTCGGGAGCTCCCGGCGCGGCCCCGACCTCATCCTCATCGTCTTCTACCGCTTCACGCACTTCGGCCAGCCGCACCGCGCTGACGACATGCTCCTCGTCGGCGACGTTGAACAGTCGCACTCCGGCGGAACCGCGCCCGATCACCCTGAGCGATTCCAGCGGCAGACGGATCAGCTTGGCCTGGTCGGTCACCAGCATCAGCTGGTCGGCCCGGGTCGACGGGAAGCTGGCGACCACCGGCCCGTTGCGCTTAATATTGTCGATGTTGGTGATGCCCTGGCCGCCGCGCCCGGTGCGGCGGTATTCATAGGCGGAGGACAGCTTGCCGTAGCCGTTGGCGCAGACGGTGAGAATGAATTGCTCCTTGGCTGCCATTTCCTCAAGCCGCACCTGCGCAAGATCGCTTTCGCCCTCGCGCTCGCCTTTCCATGGGGCGAATTTAAGATATTGCTCGCGCTCGTCCTGACTGGTGCCGACGCGGTGGAGGATCGACAGCGAAATCACCTCGTCGTCGCCCTTGAGCACCATGCCGCGAACCCCGGTCGAAGTACGGCTGACAAATTCGCGGATGTCATCGGCGGCAAAGCGGATCGCCTTGCCCAGGCGGGTTGCCAGCAGCACGTCGTCATTGCTGGTGAGCAGCGCGACGCCGATCAACCGGTCCGCCGAATCCTCATCGAAGCGCATGGCGTATTTGCCATTCGAGGGAATATTGCTGAAGGCATCCATGCTGTTGCGCCGGACATTGCCCTTGGCCGTGGCGAACACCACGTTGAGCTCACCCCACAGGCTCTCGTCGTCGGGCAGGGCGAGGACAGCGGCGATGGTTTCGCCCTGGTCGAGCGCCGGCAGCAGATTGACGATCGGCCGCCCGCGCGTTGCCGGTCCTCCTTCCGGCAGGCGCCAGACCTTGAGCCGGTAGACCTTGCCGGCGGTCGAAAAGAACAGCACCGGGCTGTGCGTCGAGGTGACGAACATGGTCGAGACCACGTCCTCGTCCTTGGTCGTCATGCCGGCGCGGCCCTTGCCGCCGCGGTTCTGGGCGCGGAAGATAGATAGGCTGGTGCGCTTGATATAACCGTCCATGGTGACGGTGACGACCATGTCGTCGCGCTCGATCAGATCCTCGTCCTCGATCCCGTCCCAGGCGGGGGCGATTTCGGAGACGCGGGGGGTGGCGAAAGCTTCGCGCACCGCGACCAGCTCGCCGCGCATCAGCCCGTAAAGCTTCACCCGATCGGCAAGAATCGAAAGAAATTCCGCGATGGCATCGGCAAGTTGCTGCAACTCGCCGCCGATTTCGTCGCGGCCGAGCGCGGTGAGGCGGTGGAGGCGCAGGTCGAGGATCGCCTTCACCTGCAATTCGGAAAGTCGGTAACTCCCGCCGGAGGTATCCTCGGCATCCTCCTCGATCGCCTCGACCAGGCGGATATAAGGCGCAATCTCGCCGATGGCCCATTCTTTCGCCAGCAATGACGCGCGCGCCGCGCCGGGATTGGGCGAGGCGCGGATGATCCGCACCACCTCGTCGAGATTGGTGACGGCGATGACCAGCCCGAGCAACAAATGCGCCCGGTCGCGCGCCTTGTTCAGCTCGAACTTGGTGCGGCGGGTGATGACTTCCTCGCGGAAGGCGATGAACGCCTGGATGATGTCGCGCAGCGCCAGCGTTTCCGGCCGGCCGCCACGAATCGCCAGCATGTTGGCCGGAAAGCTCGATTGGGCGGGCGTGTGCCGCCACAGCTGGTTCAGCACCACTTCGGGGGTGGCATCGCGCTTGAGCTCGATGACCACGCGCACGCCAAGCCGGCTGGATTCGTCGCGAATGTCGGACACGCCCTCGATCCGCTTGTCCTTGGCGGCTTCGGCGATTTTTTCGACCAGCCCGTTCTTGCCGGTCTGATAGGGCATCGAGGTAAGCACGATCGAGCGGCGGTCTCCGCGGCCTTCCTCGATCTCGTGGCGGCAGCGCTGCAGGATCGAGCCGCGTCCGGTCAAATAAGCCGAGCGCGCGCCGTGCGAGCCCAGGATGATCGGCGCGGTCGGGAAGTCGGGGCCGGGGATGATCTCGAACAATTCCTCGGTGGTAATCGCCGGATTGTCGATGAAGGCGAGGCAGCCGTCGATCACTTCGCCAAGATTATGCGGCGGAATATTGGTCGCCATGCCGACGGCGATGCCGCCCGCGCCATTGACCAGCAGATTGGGGAAGCGCGCCGGCAGTACCGTCGGCTCCTGGCGCGATCCGTCGTAATTGTCCTGGAAATTGACGGTATCCTTGTCGAGATCGTCGAGCAGGCTGTTGGCGACACGGGCCAGGCGCGCCTCGGTATACCGCATCGACGCCGGATCATCGGGATCCATCGACCCGAAATTGCCCTGGCCGTCGACCAATGGTAGCCGCATCGACCAGTCCTGCGCCATGCGGACAAGGGCAAAGTAGATCGCGCTGTCGCCGTGCGGGTGGTAATTGCCCATCACATCGCCGACGATCTTCGCGCATTTGCGATACGGCCGGCCCGCGACCATGCCGCCTTCCATCGCGGCGTAGAGGATGCGGCGATGGACCGGCTTGAGGCCGTCGCGCACATCAGGCAGCGCGCGGCTGACGATCACGCTCATCGCGTAATCGAGGTAACTCGCCTTCATTTCATCGACGATGTCGATGCGGGTGTACTCGCCGGCAGGCGGCGGGGAATCGATAATTTCGGTGTCGTCGCTCACGCGGGTTTTTTCGATCGCAGTTGCTGGGAGGGCGGTGGTTCAGGCCCTAGGCGAACCATCCCGCCATTGCCAGCCGGAGCGCCGCTTCTGCCCACGAAATCTGCCGCTTTTCCACAAAACTAGCGTTGTGGGTGAACGGCTGGAACAAACTGCATTCAATCGTCGTTCACTGACTGCACCCTAGTGGCGCCTACTGTTGCCAAGCTGGCGAATTCTCGCCAATGACAAATTCATGGTTTTTAAGTGGCGAAAGCAAGTCTCCGCCGAAATCCAGAGAAGGAACACTCGATGATCCGCACCGCAATGCCCAGAATTAGGGCCTCGCTTGGTCGTCCGGCGCTTGGCGCCGCGGCAGGCCTTGCTATCCTTGCCGGAGCCGCTCTGGTTGCCAGCCCCGCGCTGGCCGCACCGGCGCAGCAAAAAGCAGCCAAAGCTCCCAAACTTTCACTGTCCAAACCGTTCCAGGCTGTCGCGGCCCCGCTCAGCAAAGCGATCGAAGACGCCAAAAAGCGCGCCGACGTCGTTGCTGCGACCAATGCCGTAAATGCCGCACAATCCGCAGTCCAAGCCGCTACGGGCGCCGCCCGCGCCCAGGCGCGCGCCAGGCTCGATGCCGCCGTTGCCGCACTTGGCAACACGTTAAGTGCTGAAAAGGCTCAGCTCGATCCGGCATTCGCTGCGGCGAGCACGCCGGATGACCGCTATATGGCGGGAAGTCTGGCCGTAAACCTCGGCGGGACTGCGAAGGATTCCACCATTCAGCGGCGCGGCCTCGAAGCCATGCTCGCCAGCGGCAAAGTTGCGCCGGCCGATGCGCCGCGGTTGCAATCTTTCCGGGGCCAGTTCGCCTTCGACCAGAAGGATTACGCGACCGCGCGCGCTGCGCTCGGCGCGGCTGTCGCGGCGGGTTTCCATGAGAACGATGTCGATGCGCTGCTCGCCGAGGCTTATCTTTCGGATAATCAGGTGCCGCAGGGTCTTTCTCTGCTTAAACAGGCGATCGATTACCGCAATACCACTCCGACCAAAGCGCCAGCCGCCTGGTACCGGCGCGGCCTCGGCGCTGCCTATAAGGCGAGGCTGGTCGATAAGGCTGCCGAATTCGCCATGGGTCTGGTGAGCGCCTATCCCACTCCCGACAATTGGGCGGGCGCCATCACCGTTGTGCGTGAGATCGGCAAATATCCGGCCCAGGAAACGCTGGACCTGATGCGCCTGATGGACCGCACCAAGAGCTATGCCGAGGAACGCGATTACATCGAATATATCCAGGCGGCCGATGCGCGCCGTCTGCCGGGCGAGACGCTAAGAGTGATCGAAGCAGGGATTGCGGCGGGTAAGCTCGTTGTTGCAGAAGTGGTAATCGTAGACCCCAAAAATTCAAGCGCGAGAATCAAACGGCTTCCGGATCCATTTGTCGCTGAGGCTCGCACAATCGCCAGCGGCCGGCTCGCTGCCGACCGGGCCTCGCTCCCCAGCCTCGAACGCGAAGCCCGCGGTGCCAGCGCTTCGGCAGTGACGGCAGGCGGAGCCGCCGACGCCTTCCTCAGCTATGGCGAGGCGGCGAAAGCGGAGGCGTTGTACACCATCGCCATGTCCAAACCGGGCGCTGACATGCCCAAGCTCCTGACCCGCCTGGGGATCGCCCAGCTCGATCAGGGCAACTATGCCGGCGCCCAGGCGAGCTTCGCCAAGGTGCAGGGCCCGCGCCGCAATATCGCGCAACTG
>JAYVWX010000221.1:0-5504 GCA_043785715.1 Novosphingobium sp.
TTGATGGCGCAGAGCGAGCGCGATGCGCGCCTCCAATGTCGTGTTCGCCTCCTCCAGCGCTGCGTGCGCGCGAACGGCCGACGTGACATCGTGCCCCCCCACGAAAATGCCGGTTACAGTCCCGGTGTCGTCGCGGATCGGCTGATAAACGAAATCCAGAAATTTATCCGAAGTTTCATCATCCAACCTGATCGGCATTTCATGAGCGACATACGGCATACCCGTGGAATAAACTTGTTCCAATATCGGCCCAAAGGTTTGATACGCCAATTCGGAGTAAACATCCCGGACGACATGTCCGATGTAATCACGTGATCCCGACATTTGCATGAACGCATCATTGACATATTCAAAGCGATGGTTTGCGCCGGTCATGACGGCCACGAAGCCGGGCATGAGTTGAACCAGACTACGCTGTCGCTGCGCATCCAATTCATAATGGCGCTCCCGGAGGACATTCCTGGTCGTTTCGTTACAGATTACAAGAACTCCGCCGATGCCGCCGGGCGCGTCCTCATCATCAATCGGACTGATCGAATATGTCCAGTAAATCTCCTCCAATCGTCCATTGCGGGTGATCGGCAGTAGGTGGTCTTCTTGCCAGGTTGGCCCGCGACCGCTCAGCACCTGATCGATCTGAGGACCGATCTCCGGCCATATTTCGCCCCAGACTTCTTTGCCGGAGCGCCCAAGCGAAGCCGGGTGCAACTCTGGCCCGAGCGACGCCCGGTAAGCATCGTTGTAGAGACCAGTGCCTGACTGGCTCCAGAAGATGTACATTGGATGCCGGGTGCTCAGCATCAGGCGAACAACCGTGCGAAGGCCTTGCGGCCAGCCGGAGGGGTTACCGAGAGGTGTGACGGACCAGTCATGGGCGCGCATGAGCGCCCCCATTTCGCCGCCTCCGTTCAGAAACTCCTGCGTCGGCATCCAAGTTCTCCGAGGGGTTGGTATAAGGTGGTGCAACAGCACAAGAAAGCGCAATCGCTTAGGTCATGCAAATCGCCAACTCCAGAGGCACACGCAGCGCAAAGCTTATTGCAGCCCCGCCTGTGCCCGTATAGGCGGTAGCGCCTATGACCGACATCCCCAACATCCAGCCCGACAGCCGCTCGACCACGATCCTCGAGGCGCCCGACCGCGAGATCGACGTGCGCGAACATTTCGGCATCGATATCGATATGCAGGTTCCCGCTTTTTCGGAAGCCGACGAGCGGGTTCCCGATTTCGACGCGAGCTACGTGTTCGATCCCGATACCACGCTGGCGATCCTGGCAGGCTTCGCCTTCAACCGGCGGGTGATGGTGCAGGGCTATCACGGCACCGGCAAATCGACCCATATCGAACAGGTCGCCGCCCGGCTCAACTGGCCGTGCATCCGGATCAATCTCGACGCGCATATCAGCCGCATCGACCTGATCGGGCGCGACGCCATCGTCCTGCGCGATGGGCTGCAAGTCACCGAATTCCGCGAAGGCCTGCTGCCCTGGGCGCTGCAGACGCCGACCGCGCTGGTGTTCGACGAATATGACGCCGGCCGGCCCGACGTGATGTTCGTCATCCAGCGGGTGCTGGAGGCCGAGGGCAAGCTGACCCTGCTCGACCAGAACCGGGTGATCCGGCCCAATCCGTGGTTCCGCCTGTTCTCCACCGCCAACACGGTCGGGCTCGGCGATACCTCCGGGCTCTACCACGGCACCCAGGCGATCAATCAGGGGCAGATGGACCGCTGGAATATCGTCGTCGGGCTGAATTACCTGGCAGCCGAAGTAGAGTGCAAGATCGTGCTGTCGAAGTCCGAGGGCATGAGCGACAAGATGGTCGCCGACATGGTCAAGGTCGCCGACCTCACCCGTCAAGGCTTCATCAATGGCGACATCTCCACCGTGATGAGCCCGCGCACGGTGATCACCTGGGCGCAGAACACCGCGATCTTCAAAGACCCAGGCTTCGCCTTCCGGCTCTCGTTCCTCAACAAATGCGACGAAACCGAGCGGATGCTGGTCGCCGAATATTACCAGCGCGTTTTCGGCACCGACTTGCCGGAGAGCGTGGTGGGGAAGGCGAGCTGAGCAAAGCTGAAGCCGGCTTTAGGTTAGTATCGCGCGCTGATAAAATACAGCCCTTGCGGCGGGGCATTGAGCCCCAGCGCCGCCCGATCCCGCGCCTTCAGCACTTCAGCTATCCGGCCTTCCTCCCACCGCCCCAGCCCGACCAGCACCAGGCACCCGACCATTGACCGCACTTGGTGGTGGAGGAAGCTGCGCGCCTCGGCTTCGATCGTCACCTGGTCGCCTGAACGCGCCACATCCAGCCGGTCCAGCGTCTTCACCGGACTGGCCGACTGGCAGTGGACCGAGCGGAAAGTGGTGAAATCGTGGTGGCCGACCAGGGTATGCGCGGCGCGCTGCATGGCTTCGGCATCGAGCGGGCGGCGGACATGCCAGGCCCGCCCGGCCTCGATCGTCAGCGGCGCGCGGCGGTTGACAATGCGGTAGCGGTAGCTTCGCCCGGTGCAGGAAAAGCGGGCGTGCCAATCGTCCGGCACAAGTTCGCAGCCCGTCACCGCGATCGACCGGGGCCACAATTTCGCATTCAACGCCTCGCTCAGCCGGAAGGGCGCAAATGGCTTGGCGATGTCGACATGGGCGCGCATCGCCAGCGCGTGGACCCCGGCATCGGTACGGCCCGCGGCATGCATCGTCGCCGTCTCACCGGTAATGGCGAAAACCGCCTCCTCGACCGCCTGCTGCACCGTGGGTCCATGCGGCTGGCGTTGCAGGCCCATGAACGAGCCGCCATCGAATTCGAGAGTCAGCGCGAAGCGGGCCAAGCCCTGCTAACCTTCGGCGGCTGCGGGCTGGCGGGCCTCGATCAGGGCAAAACGCACCGTCACGCGGGTTCCTTCGCCCAGCTTGCTGTCGATGGCGAGGCGGCCGCGGTGCCGCTCGACGATATGCTTGACGATGGCCAGGCCGAGACCGGTTCCGCCCGCCGCGCGGCTGCGGCCGGGATCGGTGCGATAGAAGCGGCGGGTTAGAAGCGGCAAGTGCTCGGCGGCGATTCCCGCTCCCCGGTCCATGACGCTGAGCATGACGGTTTTGCCGTTCCCCGGCGCCACTTCGATACTCACCGGCTTGTCCGGGTCGCCATATTTCAGCGCATTGTCGATCAGATTGCGCACCAACTGTTCAAGCTGCTTGGTATCGCCGGCGATCTCAAACGGGGTGTCCGGACGGGCAAACGAAAGCCGGGTGTTGCCGGTCGCGGCAGTGAATTCGCCAACGATGCGGGCGGCGAGCTGGCCCAGTTCAACGCGGTCGGTCGGCGGATCGTGCTTTTCCGCCTCAAGGTGCGAGAGCGACATGAGATCGGCGACCAGGCTCTGCATCCGGTGCGCTTCGCGCAGCACGGTGGCATGAAACCGCGCTGTGGTTTCAGCATCGACCTTGCCCGGATCCTCGGCCAGCGTCTCGATAAAGCCGATGATGGCGGTGATCGGGGTGCGCAGTTCGTGACTGGCATTGGCGACGAAATCGGTGTGGGCGCGGCTGATGTCGGCCTCGGTGGTGCGGTCGATCAGCTCGATCATCCAGTATCGCTCGTCGATGTGCCGGCGCGTCAGCTGCCACAGGCTGCGCGCGCCGGTCAGTCCGCGGATCGTGACGCTGTCGCCATCGGCCAGGTCGAGCAGCCGCACCGCATCGGGATGCCGCAAAGCAATGCGCCCATCCTGACCGACGATATGCGCGCCGAGCGACTGCCGCGCCTCGCTGTTGGCGGCAAAAATCCGGTCCCGGTCGAACGCCACCAGCGCCATTCCGAGCGGCTCGATCAGATCGCGCATGATATCGCGAGACACGGTGGCGCGGTCGGCCCGGGGTTCGGCGATGGCTGGCTCGGGGCGGGTCAGCCACAGCGAACCCGTCCACAGCACCCACACGCCGATAGCAAGCCAGATCGAAGCGCCGGCGACCAGCATGCCGATCGCCGTCGCTGCGGCAAGGCCCATGCCGGGCCAGGGAATCGCGGTGGGGCGGGTCATTGCGGAGTGCGCCTTAGCTGGGCGGGAAGGTTGCTGCCAGCCGCAACTGTAACGCGGCGAAAACCGCATCAACAGTTTCCCGTCCTGGGAGATATACTTATCGTCACGTTTACCATAATTTCGCTGTGCCCCGTAGATCGGGTTGCCGCTCCCTTAGTGGCTGAGCGGGATGGGAGGCAACGCCATGGCGAGGAGTTGGATGGCCGCTGGCTTGGTCGCTGCGTGGCCGGGCCCGGCAATGGCCGCTCCCGCCAGTATCGGCACATCGGCAAGCACGTCGGGCACCGCCACCGCCACGGTGCTGGCGCCGGTCGTCGTGACACACCAGCCCGGCGCGGCGCTCAAATTCGGCAGGTTCACTGCCGGTACCGGCGGGGCGGTGGTGGTGTCGCCGGCAGGCAGCGCATCGGCGACGGGGGGCGTGGCGCTTGTCCCGGGATCGTTGAGCGCGGCGGATGGCTTCTCTGTCGAAGGCGACCCGAACCGCGGTTTTGCAATCGTCACCGCAGCGGGCAGCGTGTCTTTCGCCGGCGCCAGCCTGGCATTCACCACATTGCCCTCGGCGGCGACGGGCAGCCTCAATGCGGCGGGTGCGGCGGGCTTTACCATCGGCGGAACGCTGACCGTGCCGGCCGGTGTCGCGCCCGGGAGTTATACGGGAAGCTACAGCGTGACGGTCAATTACAACTGAATGGGATCAGATGAGCACCCCCGATTTTTGCCCCGCCCACGGCTGATCGGTACGCTGGATAACCATCGCGCCGGCGTAGGGCACGCACATCTCCAAGGCCTCCTGCGGCGAGCCTGACAGCCAGGTAAGGTGCTGATCGGGCCGCAAGATCACCGGCATGCGGTCGTGCACCGGGCCGATTCGGACACAGGCGTCGGTCATCACCATGGAATAAGCCGCGCCCCACTCTGCGGTAGGGCGCCAGATGCCCGCGCAGGCGAAGACCGGATCGTCCGGCAGGGCGAACCAGCTGCGGGTCATCCTGCCTTTCTCGCCCTCGGCCTCGGCATAGGCGGAGACCGGAATGAGGCAGCGCCGGGCAATGAAGCTTGGCCGCCAGAAGCTGCTGTTCAGCTTGTCGGTGCGGGTATTGTTGACCGGTTTGGGCTTGAGCGGCTGACCCTGTCTGCCGGTCAGCGCGAGCGGGAAGCCCCAGACCATCGCCCGCGCCCGGCCCTCGGCAATGACCAGCCCGGGATAGCCGGGATAGACGTCCTCACCGAAATTCGCGCCATGCTGGGGCGCGGTAGCGAACAGGTTGGCGATTTCGGCGGCGGAGCGGTTCATCCGATAGAGATTGCACATAGGGGACAAGCTGGGTGGCCAGGGGGCAGGTGTCAATCCGCCCGTAGCCGCGCCAAAGCTGGTGACCCCTACGGGAATCGAACCCGTGTTTCAGCCGTGAGAGGGCCGCGTCCTAACCGCTAGACGAAGGGGCCGGTAACCATC
>JAYVWX010000222.1:0-2464 GCA_043785715.1 Novosphingobium sp.
GCAGGACGGCTTTGTCGGCTTCCTGATCGATTGCTGCCGCCGCAACGGGATTTTCGCCGGACAGCTGGTGCTGGAAGTGACTGAATCGCTGCCGATCGAACGCGACGCGCATGCCTTGCTGACGCTGGAACTGCTGCGCCGCGCCGGATTTCGCATCGCGCTGGACGATTTCGGCACCGGCTATTCTTCGCTCTGCCTGTTGAAGGCCTTCCGGTTTGACCGGCTCAAGCTCGACCGCACGCTGGTCTGCGATCTGGGCCGCGACCCGGTGGCGCGCGCGGTGTTCGAGGCTGCGGTGACGATGGCGCTCAACCTTGGCGCCGAAGTGGTGGCCGAGGGGATCAGCGAGGCGGGGATGCTTGCCCCGGTGCGCGAAGCCGGTTGCACCCATGTGCAGGGGTTTCACTATAGCATGCCGCTCGAAGTGGCGGCGGTGGCGCTCTATTATGCGCAGGCCGGCGAACAGGCTCGCCACGTCGCCTGACCGCTTCCGTCGCTCAGCGCCGGTCCCGCCTGAAGCGCCATATCCGCACTACCCCTTACGCCGCGCTTTGGCCGGGCTAAACCCGGCTGGTCTAGGTTTTGCCCATTGCGAATGGGGGGCTGCAGACCGGGTGATGCTGAAGCGTATCGACGTATCCGATCTTGAACTGGGAATGTTCGTCCACAAGCTGGATGGCAGCTGGTTCAAGCACCCGTTCTGGACGGCGAAGTTCGTCCTCGACGACGAACGGACGCTGGATGACCTGCGCTGCAGCGATGTCCCGTCGGTGATCATCGATACCGAACGCGGCCTCGACTTGCGCCCCGCTCCGAACAATCGTGCCGCCGCATCGACGGCTACGGTGGCGCGCGTGCTGGCGCCCGGTGCCCGGCGCGCGCGGGCAGCGGCGAACCTGTCGGCCCGCGCCAGCCCCGATCTGCGCTCCACCGTGCCGCAACCGCTGTCGCGCGAATTCGGCAACGCCAGCCGCGTCGCCGATAAATCGCGCAAGGTCATCAGCCGGGCATTTCTCGAAGCGCGGCTGGGCAAATCGATCAAGGCCGCAGTGATCGAGCCGGTGGTGGAGGACATCTGAGGTGGTCCGGGAAATCTGGACCGGACGCTAAGCTCCCCGCGACGTAAGGAAGCGGGCATGAAGACTACAAGGAAGCGGTCCAGTTCGGATTTCAAGGCGAAGGTTGCGCTACACGCACCTGACCGACGATCACATCGACCGCTCGCTGGACAAGCTGGACGCCGCTTTTTCCGACGCGATTACACCAGAATTATACACGGGCGCTGCGGAGGACCTGCGGGGCGCAGCCTGAAACACCCGCAAACCCGCAGAAACCCTCATGGTGCGGACGGCGGGACTCGAACCCGCACGAGCAAGCTCAAGGGATTTTAAGTCCCCTGCGTCTACCATTCCGCCACGTCCGCGCGGAGCATCGCTGCAGGGGCGCGGCTTGGCAGATTGCGTCCGCGGTCGCAACGCCCGCTTGATGCTGCCAGCCTGCGCCCGATGCGGGGTATTCGGCGTTCAGATTATTCGGCGTTCAGGCGCAGGCGTATTTCCTTGCCCGGCTTGAAATAGGGGACGCGCTTGCCCGGCACTTCGACCGTATCGCCGGTGCGCGGGTTGCGGCCCGTGCGCGCGTCGCGTTCGCGCGTTGAAAACGCGCCGAAGCCGCGCAGTTCGACCCGGCCGCCCTGTGCCAGCCGCTGCGCGATTTCGTCGAAGAATACATCGACCACGCGTTCAACCTCGTCGGCCCGGAGTTCGGGATTTTCCTTCGCCAGCGCCGCGAGCAAGTCAGAACGGATCATTATCAATCTCCCGTCAGCCGGCGAACCGGCCCCCATGCAATGCCGCAGACGGAGCGACCCCCATCAACCCCATGCCAAATCCCGCGCAAGCCCTTCAGCTTGCGGGAAAGAGTCCGCAACTGCGCTGCAAACTGCCAGAAGCGCGCAGTTTAGGCAATCGGGATGAGCAGACGATTGGAAATACCTGTCTCGTGCCGGGACAGGCTCGCGGCCAAGCCATGCCACCGCCAGCCCCGCTGCCCGCACGGCAACGATTTCAGGTGATTGCGAGCAGTTCGGCCGGATCGATGCCAAGCATCAGCATGCGCGCGCGGACGTCCGGCCACTCGCTGGTGATGAAGGCTTTGCGCTCAGCCTGGCGGAGCCGGTCGGCGGCCCCCCGGGCGACGTACATGCCGACCCCGCGCTGGACTTCGACCAGACCGTCAAGCTGGAACTGCTGGTAGGCGCGGGCCACCGTCAGCGGATTGGCCCCTTGTCCGGCGGCGAACGCCCGGACCGACGGCAGCATCACCCCTTCCGGATAAGTCCCGTCGATAATCGCGGCAGCGATCAGATCGCGCAGTTTGAGATAGATCGGGCGGCCAGCGGCACTCATGGGTGACCCAGTGCCATAATACAGCGAGTCAGGCAACATTCGTTTAGGGCAGGGTG